>CAMJHI010000086.1 GCA_946405475.1 uncultured Clostridia bacterium | reverse complement strand
AAAAAGGCTTTCTGATGCAGACCAAGTCGATGGTCGCGGGCGGCAACGACGCGGGCGTCATTCACAAAACCGCGGGCGGCGTGCCGACCCTGACGGCGTCGTTTGCCTGCCGTTACCTGCATTCGCCCTGCTGCGTGATCCACAAAGACGATATCGAACAGATGCGCAAGGCGGTCGAAGCCCTCGCCGAGGAGCTTGCGAATGCTTAAGCTCACGCGGCTCACCGGCGAACCGGCGCCGTGTCAAAACAGCCCGCTGGGCGTGATGATTCTGTCCTATGCGGCGCTGTGCCGCGAGGATGAAGGCTACTGCCGCTTTTACGAGCAAAACGACGCCGCTGTTTTGATGCAAAACGGTCCGTTTCTGGTTGTGTGCGCCAACGAAAACGCGGATTTTGACGAAATCAAACAGCTTGCCGTTTTTCTGGGCTGCCGCACGATTTTGTGTGAAAACGCCGACCTGGCCGATGAAAGCACGGTGCTGACCCGCAGCGGGCTTATCATGAGCGGGCGCTTTGACATAAACGAAACGCCGGTCCGTTCGCCGCAGACCACCGCGGAATACCGTGCGGTCTACGAGCTGCTGGCGCTGACGGATATCGACTTTGCCGATTGGTTTGCCGACGTCAATCTGCGCGTTCGCCGCAAAACGGCTCAAATTGCCGTTGCGGTCGAAAACGGCGAGATCGTCGCCACGGCCGGCGTCCTGCATCAGGCAAACGGCAGCCGCGTCATCGGCGCGGTGGCGACCCGACCGGAACACCGGGGCAGGGGCTTGGCTTCCGCACTAGTGAAAAACCTGTGCGCGCACACGACGTACCTGCTCTGTCAGCCCGCGTTAGAGCCGTTTTATCAGCGACTCGGGTTTACGACAAGCGGCGAATGGTACGAATACGAACGAGTATAAGGAACAGAAACTATGATGAGTCAGTTTTTTCAGTTGGAAGATCGGGTGGAGCAGGCGGCGCAGGCCGCGCTGGCGGCTGCCCGCAAACAGTTTGACAGCATCGACGCGGTCCGCACGCACAATCAGGAAAAGATGCTGGCTGCGTTTATCAAAAACGGCGTGACCGAAAGCCATTTCACGGAATCCACCGGCTACGGCTACGGTGACCGCGGGCAGGAGGTGCTCGACCGTGTGCTGGCCGACGCCGTCGGCTCGCAGGATGCGCTCATTCGTCACAACCTCACCTGCGGCACGCACACGCTTTGCGTGGCGCTGTTCGGCGTGCTGCGCCCGGGCGACACCATGCTGTGCGTCACCGGTACGCCGTATGACACCATCCACAGCGTCATCGGTCTGCGCGGCAGCGGCATGGGGTCGCTGAAGGATTTCGGCGTAAGTTACCGTCAGACCGAGCTCGGCGCAGACGGCAAGCCGGATCTGAATGTGATTGAAAAAGAGCTGACTGAGCGAAAGATCGCTATGGTCTACATTCAGCGTTCCCGCGGGTATTCGCTGCGCCCGAGCCTGAGCGTGGAGGATATCGAACAGATCGCAGCGCTCGTTCATGAAAAGAGCGACGCGATCCTGATGGTGGATAACTGCTACGGCGAATTTGTGCAGGAAACTGAGCCGGTGTCTCACGGCGCCGATCTCATTGCCGGGTCGCTCATCAAAAACCCAGGCGGCGGCATTGCCAAATGCGGCGGTTACATCGCCGGTCGCGCCGATCTGGTCGAAAAATGCACCTACCGCATGACAACGCCGGGTCTGGGGCGTGAGGTCGGACCCTCCCTCGGGCAGAACCGCGGATTATTCATGGGCTTGTTCAACGCGCCGCACATCGTCGGCGAAGCGCTGAAAACCGCCGTGTTTGCCGCCGCTCTGTTCCGTGAGTTCGGGTTTGACGCGACGCCAGCTTACGATGAAAAGCGGTGCGACATCATTCAGGCGCTCAAGCTGAAAACACGGGAAAACCTGATCGCGTTTTGTCAGGGCATGCAGAAGGGCGCGCCGATCGATTCCACTGTCGTGCCCGAGCCGTGGGATATGCCCGGCTACGACAGTCAGGTCATCATGTCCGCCGGCGCGTTCACGGGCGGTTCTTCCATCGAATTATCTTCCGACGCGCCCTTGCGCGAGCCGTTTGCGGTGTGGATGCAGGGCTCGATGAATTTTGACAGCGGGCGCATCGGCGTGCTGCTCGCTGCGCAGGAACTGGTGAAAAGGGGGCTGGTGTAATGGACTATCGCTATGACGGCATTACCGTGGAAACGCTCATGCTCATGAGCGAAAACGCGTTCCGCGACAGCAGGGATTTTTATGAGCAAAACAAAGAAACGCTCAAAAAGGGTATGACCATCCCCATCCGGCAGGTGATCGAGGCGCTGGCCGACACCATCATCGATATCGACCCGCAGATCCCCATCGACCCGGTCCGCATGGTTTCGCGCATCCGGCGCGATACGCGGTTTTCCAAAAACAAGCACCTTTACCGTGAAAACCTGTGGGCCATGTTCATGCGCGACAAGCACGAGCTGCCGTATTATCCGTGCATGTGGTTTGAGGTGTCGCCCGAAAGCTATTCCGGCGGGGTGGGCGTTTATGACGCGCCGCCCGCTCTGATGGAGATCTTTCGCCGCCATCTGACGGAAAACCCGAAAGCGTTTGAAAAAGCGGCCGCCGCGGCGGAAAAGGCCGGCGCCGTCTATCATTGCGAGAGCTACAAAAAAGAAAAGCCGGGCTGCCCGAACGATAAGCTGGCCCGCTTCTATAACGCGAAACATTTTTATTTTATCTATTCTTTCCCTGACGTCCGTCAGCTCGCCAAGCCTGATTTTATCGAGGATATCCGCGGCATCTATCAGCAGCTGAAGCCGCTTTACCGCTTTTTGCTGAGCGTCAGCGAGGAGTACGGACAAACGCTTCTCCGATGAACAAAACAACACCCGCTCAGGATCAGAGCCTGAACGGGTGTTTCTTTGTCGGTGTGTGTGATCAGATATCCCAGTTGACGTTGATCGTCGTGCCGGTCACGTTGTAGGTGATGCGCATATCGCTCTTGATCGAGCCGAGGAAGGCTTTGAGCATGGTCTGGTTTTTGAAGTCGATCGAGAATTTCATGCCCAGCACGTCGGAATGGTACTGTTTGAACAGGCGGAAGCCGGTCTGCCACCAGGTGGTCTCCATCGGGCGGTAGAACATTTTGGCGCCCTTGTAGTAAAGCGTCACGGACATGGGCAGCATGTCTTTGTCCTGCACCGCGTTGAAGAGCTGGCTCTTGCTGCCTTCGGGCTTGTAGTAGATGCCGACCTCGCAGCCGGTCGTGATGCCGTACTGCCCCTTCCAGGCCTGAATCAGATAATCCTTGCTGTTGTAGTTGAAGTAGAAGCGCAGGCACTCGAAGTTCATGTAGAAATAGGGGGCGGCGTCGTCATAGAACTTGCAGTAGCCGAAATTGCGCTGCCAGCAGTTGCGCGCGGAATAATAAATATCCTGCCGCATATCCTTGTCGAACCCGCCGAAGGCGCCGATCTCGCCCACGCCGCTGATGGTCTGCTGCGTGACGTTGTAGTTGATGAGGCCGAACGGAATGATGACGTCGTTCGGCTGCTCCTGCGAATCGGAAACAGCGCGGGGAATGCTCGGCTCCTGCACAACGGCGGCTGCTGTGGGCGCAAGGCCGGAAAACAGAATGACGCAGGCCGTGAGCAAACAGAGCAGGGATTTCGGTAAACGGCTTTTTACAGTTTCGTTCATGGTATACCTCCACGGTTTTCAATCCATACCATGTTAACAAATCCGCAAGAAAAATGCAAGAGAATTTTCAAAAAATATGCTGTTTTATGAAAAAGTATAAACGATCAGCCGCCGAAACCCTTGCGTTTTCGCCGTCAGTCGTCGTAATCGACCACGCAGCGGTCGGTGATGACCGAATGCACGAACTTTTTCACTTCCAGATGAGCGGGGTGCACCTGATAGCCGTCGAGCGCTTCGCGGCTTTCAAACGTGCTGAACAAAGCCAGATCATACCCCTTGGGGTTGAAGTTGAAGCCGACGTGCGCGGTGAGCAGGCCGGGCACCGCGCCGACGAGCGCGGTGAGGATTTCGCGCATATGTTCCATGTTGGCCTGTTTGTGTTCGTCTTCCCGAACGCGCCAGAATACGATATGAGTTACCATATTTGATCATCTCCTTTGCTGCTATTAAAGCACATTTGTTGATTCTATACAAGAGCGCGGCGCTATTTTCTACACAAACAAATAGGTTCGGTCGTGACAAATGCCGAAAAATGCGGTATAATTACTTTGAATAAGTATATAAAAAGGAGATGTTGGCATGCAAAAGAAGCAAAAGGCATTGGCGCGCGTGCTTTGTGTGGTGCTCAGTCTTTGCTGTGTTCTGATGTCAGCCCCGTTGACATATGCCGAGGGCTTGCTGCAGCTCGTCATTGACGATAACGTTTATAACAGGGTGATCCTCGACGCCGGTTCGCTTGAACTGTATCATTGGAAGTTCGACGCGAGTGAAGACAAGCTCACTCTCAAAAACTTCGGCACCTCGTCTTCGCCAAAGGGTCAGATCTTTGCGTTTCCCTACGGCGGCGCCATGACCATTGAGCTCATCGGCGACAACTACATTCGTCTTGACGATTCGTCGCCACTGCTCGTGGTGGGCGACATCACCTTCACCGGCACGGGTCGGCTGACGGTCTACAGCAACTCCATGTACTGCATCTCGACCGATTACAGCGTTTCGGTCACGGAATCCGCCTCGCTTCATCTGGAGGGCATGGCGGGCATCATGGCGCTCAAGGGCTTTTCCGCCGACACGACCGGCTCCGTGATCATCAACGCGACCCGTAAGGCGATCATGGCGCAGGACGGTGTTCGCATCACCGGCGGCGACATCAGGCTGCGCGGCACGAACGGGCTTTACGCCTCCCGCGGCAACGTGTTCATGAGCGGCGGCGACACAACGGTCGAAATCACCGGCAGCAGCAGCGCGATCTATCTGGCGCATGAAGAAAACTACGTGGAATGGAGCGCGAACGGCTTTGTCCGCGCGGGCGCCACCGAGCCGGGCAGCGTGATTACGTGCTACAACAACGAAAAATACTTCCACGCCTCATTTTCCGGCATCCCCAAGCTCAACGTGCCGCGGCGCATTTACTGGGATGAAACGGTTTTCTCCGACGGTGACAGCAACCCGGTCGGCCGCTGGAGCGCCGTTGAAAACGCCGTGGGCTATGAGGTGAAGCTTTACTATTACAATCAGAACACCGGGGCTTATTCGCTCAAGGAAACCGTCACGGTGACCGATGGATTGAGCTGCAATTTCGACAGCCTCTTTACCACCTACGGCCTGTATTATTACACCGTTCGCGCGCTGGGCGACGGCGTCAATTATCTGAGCGGCGACGAATCCGCCAAAAGCGCAACGGGCTACCGCTTCACGGGTGAGATCGCAAGCCGCTATTACGTTTCTCTGCCGACCTCGCCTTATTACACCATCCATCCGCTCAGCGAGAGCACGGTGGTCTATTACGGCGATGACTATTCGTTCACCATCGAGGTCGATCCGGCTTATTCGCAGACCCAGCCGGTCGTGCGCTGCAACGGCGCCCGCGTGGCGCTGCGCCACGGGCTTTACACTATCGACGACGTCACGAGCAACCTCGTCATCACCGTTGACGATCCGTCGCTGAACCGCTACAACGTCAACGTTCCCGTCAGCGAGGCGTATGTGATCCGCCCGCTCAAGGGCTATTCCACCGAGGTGGAGCACGGCGGCGATTTCGTGTTTTCATTTGATATCGACGAACTGTACCGCGACAAATCCGATCCCGTCGTTTACGCCAACGGGGTCGAGCTGGATCCGCCGCTTTACGGCATCATTTACACCATCAGCAACATCACCGAGGATCAGACCATCACCGTCACCGGGCTGATCCGCGACAATTATGACGTTTCGTTCTGCCAGACCAACGGCGAGCTGATCTCCACGGCGAACGTCGATCACGGCTATCCCGTCCCGCAGCCGGCGGATCCGACCGGTCCGGCGGGCACGACGTTCCGCGGCTGGTTCAACAAAGACGGCACGCCCTATGACTTTTCCTCGCCGATTACCGATTACACGACCGTTTACGCCCGCTACGAAGCACCGAAGGACGCTGACGGCGTGTATCAGATCGCAACGCTTTCGCAGCTGGAATGGTTCGCGGAAGAGGTCAAATTCGGCAACAGCACCATCAACGGCAAGCTGGTCGCCGATATCACCATGAACGAGGGCAAATACGTTCACGTGGGCACCGACACCGTGTTCACGACCGATGCAGTCAACTGGACGCCCATCGGCGGCTATGATTATCTGGCGCAGGACGACGATTACGTTCGTTTCTATGGCGGCGTTTTCGACGGCAACGGTCACACGCTGCGCGGCTTCACCGCCCGGTATGACGCGATGGACGCAAACGCCTCTTATCTGGGCATTTTCGGCATCACGACTGAAACGGCACAGATCAAAAATCTGACGGTGGAAGACTGCGCCTTTGACGGCTACAGCTACATCGGCGGCGTTGTCGGCAAGAGCGGCGGCACCGTCACGAACTGCACGAGCGCGGCCACCTGCCGCGGTGTGCTCAACGTCGGCGGCATCGCCGGTTCGGCGGGCGGCGACGTGACCGATTGCGTCAACAGCGGTTCGGTCACTGTCGAACGGTATGTCGGCGACGGCTCTGCGGCACCGCTTGGCGGCAGCAACGCGGGCGGCATCGTCGGTCTGATCGAAGAAGCGAACGTCACGATCAGCGGCTGCTCCAACAGCGGCACGGTCTCTGCGTTTGACTGCGCCGGCGGCATCGTCGGCTGCGGGCAGCAAAGCGGCTGTGAGCTTATCGGCTGCACCAACAGCGCGGCGGTGGTTTCCGAGTCTTACGCGGGCGGTCTCGGCGGCAAGCTCTCTGCGCCGCTGACCGACTGCAGCAACACCGGGCGCATCGAAGGCGCTGTCGGCGCCGCCGGTTTGATCGCGGTGTGTGCGCCGGGTCAGATCCTGCGCTGCTTCAATACGGGCGAGATCGTGTCCCGTTCCGGCAACGCGGCGGGTCTGGCTGCCATGATCGATTCGTTCGGTCCGGTCGCTTTCCGCTTTTGCTATAACGTTGGCGCCGTTACAGCCAAAACGCTGGCGGGCGGTCTGGCGGCCGAACTGCTGTCGACCGTGTTTGAAAACTGTTATTCTTACGGCGCTGTCACGGCCAAAACGACCGATGCGTTCATCGTGCAGGCCACAGCCGTCACCACAACGAACGCCTATTACGTCAAAGAGACGTTCCGCCATGCCTCCTGCGGCGCCGCCATGGCCGACACGCATTTTTACAGCGGCTGGCTGGCGTATGACATGAACCGCTCCTGCGGGCTTGCGTTCTGGGCGCAGGGCGACGGATATCCGGTGTTTGCCGATGCGTCGCACCCGGCGTTTGAACCGCAGTTCGACGGCACGGGGGATTACGATCATCCGTATCTGATCACAAATGAACAGGAGCTGCGCCTGTTTGCCGATCTGGTGAATCTGGAAAGCGGCTATGAAGCGGCCTGCTGGCAGCAAACGGCCGATATCGCGCTGCACAACGCGGCGGTCGAAGGCAACTTTGACGCGATCGGTTCCGAAGGAAAGCCGTTCCGCGGCATCTACGACGGCGGCGGCTTCAGCCTGAGCGGTCTGCACGTGCAAAGCACGGGCAACAATATCGGTCTGTTCGGCTGCGCTGATTCCGCTTATCTGCAGCATATCACGCTGCAAAACGGCTCGGTCAGCGGCGGTGAAAACGTCGGCATGCTGCTGGGCTTCTCCGCTTCCTGCGCCGTTACCGACTGCCGCATCGAGGCTTGCACCGTGAACGGTGTGCAGAAGGCGGGCGGTCTGGTCGGCTACCTCACCGGCGACGTTTCCGATTGTTACGTTGACGCCGACGTTTCCGGCGCCATCTCCGTCGGCGGCCTGATCGGCATGAATGAAGACGGCACGGTTTATAACTGTTATGCCTTCGGTTCGGTTTCCTCGGTCGATCGCGGTGGCTGCAGCGCCAGCGAAGCGGGCGGTCTGCTGGGCAACAATTTCGGCTCGGTCGAGTGCTGCGGCGCGACCGGCAGCGTGACGGGCGTTGACTACGTCGGCGGCTTCTGCGGCATCAACTATTCGTCGCTTCTCAATTGCTATGCTTCCGGCGTCGTGACGGCGACCGGCACTTCCGGCGGCTTTTGCGCGGATGATCAAGGCGCGGACGAATCCATGAACTGCTATTATAACGCGCTCAACGGCGAATCGTTGTCCGGCACGGCGCATCAGCCCGCGTGGTTCCTCAACGGCATCACCGCTTATGCTCTCAATCA
>CAMJHI010000085.1 GCA_946405475.1 uncultured Clostridia bacterium | reverse complement strand
GGGGGGGGGGGGGGGGGGGGGGGGGGGGGGGGGGGGGGGGGGGGGGGGGTGGCGCTCTGGATGGGAGCGTAATCGTTGAGAGCCTTGGCCATGGGAGCCAGGCAGTTGGTGGTGCAGGAAGCGGCGGAGATGATCTGATCGTCAGCCGTGAGGGTGTCGTTGTTGACGGAGAAGACGATGGTCTTGAGATCGTTGCCGGCGGGAGCGGAAATAACGACCTTCTTCGCGCCTGCGTTGATGTGAGCCATGCTCTTGTCTTTGGAGCAGTAGAAACCGGTGCATTCAAGAACGACGTCAACGTTCAGTTCGCCCCACGGGCAGTTGGCAGCGTCTTTTTCCGCATAGATCTTGAGGACTTTGCCGTCGACCGTGATGGTGCCGGCTTCGTCGTCGGCCTCGACCGTGTGGGCGTTTTCGCCGATGCGGCCGCAGTAACCGCCCTGAGCGGTATCGTACTTGAGAAGATGAGCCAGCATGGAGGGCTTGGTAAGGTCGTTGATGGCAACGATTTCATAACCCTCAGCGTCAAACATCTGGCGGAACGCGAGACGACCGATGCGGCCGAACCCGTTGATGGCTACTTTAACAGACATGATAATTACCTCCGAAATTTATTTTTGGATTTCGTATACCTTGGCTATTTTATCGTTTTTCGGCTTAATATGCAAGCGATTTGCGGAATTTGCAAAACTTTCGGTACTTCAACCAAATATTGCCCGATTTCGCCGCTGTTTTTGCATAATCTGACCCGATATTTTACAGGTTGAGCAGCGATTTTTCAACATCCTGTGCGGAAAAGCCGCCGGGCGTGCTGAGAAAATTGGCGGGCGCCGTCTGCCAGCGCTTCACCTGCTGCGCCACCAAAGCCGGGTCGATGGGCAGACCGTGGCAGTCGGCCAGCTCGTCAATCACGGTCAGGAGCTTCGTTTTTTCGTCGCCGAGCAGCGCCAGCAGCGAAGCCGCCCGCTCGGGCTCATACCGTTCGGCGCGCTCAAACAGCTCGGTGAAAAACGCGGCGCAGGCGCGGCCGTGCGGCACGCCGTAATGCTCGGTAAGGATGTAACCGGCCTGGTGCGGGAACAAAGTGCCGCACTGATTGAGTGTGAAGCCCGCGTTGAGCGAAGCGTGATAGAGCAGCCTGCGCTGTTCGTCGTTCGGCAGCTCGCGCGTCTGATGCATCCGTTTGAGCTCCTGCCAGATGACCGGCAGGCACGCCACGGCAAAAACGGTGGGCACGTCGCCGCATTTGGGGCCGAGCCAGCCCTCGGCGGCGTGCATGAACGCGTCCAGCGCGGTGGAAGCCGTGACCGAAAACGGGCAGGAGGCGGTGTAGCGCCAATCGGCCAGCACCAGCTTGAAATAGACCTTTTCGCCCTTGATGCTGTGCTTGACGCCCTTCATATCGGTCAGCACGCTCACGCCGGAGATCTCGCTGCCGGTGCCGGCGGTGGTGCCCACGCCGACGGTGGGCAGCGGTCGGGCGGTAAACTGCATTTTGTAGATTTCATCCGCGTCCAGCTGGGGATTGGCGGCAAAGATCGCCACCGCCTTGCTCGCGTCGAGCGCGGAGCCGCCGCCGATGCCGATGATGAATGCCGCGTCACACTCGCGCGCGGCCTGACCGGCCTGACGGCAGGTTTCGGTTTTGGGGTTTTGCTCGATGCGGTCAAACACCGCGTGCCGCACGCCGACAGAATCAAGCGCGGCCTGCATTTCGGAAAGCGCGCCGCTTTGCTTCGCGCCGCTGCCGCCCGTGACGATCAGACAGCTTTGCCCCAGTTCACGCAGACGGTCCGCCTGCGCCTGCACGACGTGCTCGCCGCCGACGACGCGCGCCGGCATATAGAAATCATAACTCATGGTTGTCTTCTCCTTCAAATTGTAATAAAACGACCTCCGGTCGGTTGAACAGCCGCAGCGGGAACGGATAAGACCCGATCCCCGCCGTGACGAACAGCCGACAGCCGCCGACCTCGAACAGACCCTTATCGTAGATCGCGCCGTGATAGAAAAGCTTCGGCAGCAGCACGTCGTCATAGATCAGCCCGCCGAGGAACGGCAGACGCGCGACGCCGCCGTGAGAATCGCCGGAAACGACGAGATCGAGCGGAAAATCCGCAAACCGCTCCATGGCCGGAAGATGAGAGAGCAGGATGTTGAAGCGGCTCGCATCGGGCGGCGGGAACGTGCTGCCCAGACTGTATTCCGGCGGGAACCAGACCTTGCAGATGCCGTAAAGACCAATAGCATTGCCGTTGACCGTGACCGTTTCGCAGACGCTGTCAAGCACGTGAACGCCAACTTCGCGCAGCGCGTCGTAATAGCTCTGTTCATGGTCGTGGTCGCCGCAGACAAAATAAGTCGGCGCAATGGCGGCAAGCTGCGCGCAGAACGCGACTGCTTTGTCCACCTGCCCGCGGCCGTCGTCGGTGTAAAGATCGCCCGGCACGAAGATCAGGTCGGGCTCGCACCGCGCCACGCGGCGCACGACGGCGGGCATCAGCACAGACTCGTGCAGGTCGGACACGACCGCCGCGCGAAACGGCGCCGTGATCTTGCCGGACGCGATCGTCTGACGGTTGACGCAAAGCGTATAGTTGTTCCACGCCCAGAACAAAACGAGAAACAGCACGAAAACGGTGGTGAGCCGCCGACGCTTTTTGCCTTTGGTTTGTTTCATGATTCATCCTCCACGGTTTTGTATTGTAACAGACGGACGGACAAAAATCAATCGAAAAGACATTGCGCGCGGGAAAAAGAGAATATTTTTTCTTGATTTGTTAGGAAAGCTGTAATATAATCAATAATCAGAGAAACTGTGCCGGATCGGAGGCGGACAAATGAAAAAAAAGCTCTTGTTCGCCGCGCTTGCTCTGCTGCTGGCGGCCGTCGTCGGGCTGATCGGTTACGACGCCCTGACCGGCCGGACCCAAACGACCGATTTTTTCGCCATGGACACCACCGTGAGCGTCCGGCTCACCGGCTGCGTGAAGCCGGAAACGGCCGAGCAGATCAAGGCGATGGTCCGGCATCTTGACACCGACCTGCTCTCGCGCACGAGCGAAGGCTCGGAGATCGCAGCAGTCAACCGCGCCCACGGCGGCACGGTCGGCGAACAGACCGCTGCATGGCTGCAAACGCTCAAGGAGCTGGAAGAAATAAGCGGTCACGCGTTCACGGCCGATCTGGGGGCGCTGACCGGGCTGTGGGGCATCGGCACCGAAAACGAGCGCGTGCCGGACCGCGATGAAATCCAAGCCGCGCTCGCCCACACGAAGAAATGGAGCATCAACGGCAGAACCGTGACCGTTGAAAACGGCGCGGCACTCGATTTGGGCGCGGTGGGCAAGGGCATTGCCTGCGACGAGATCAACGCCATCGTTCGGCAAACGAAAGCCAAAAAGGTCATCGCCGCCGTGGGCGGCAGCGTGCTGCTGTATGCCAAAAACCCAAAAGAGACGTTCCGCGTCGGCATCCGCGACCCGCGGGGCGAAGCGAACGATTACGCCGCCGTGCTCACCGTGGGCAGCTGCTGCATTTCCACCTCCGGCAGCTATGAGCGCGTGTTCACCGCGCCGGACGGCAAAACCTATCACCATATCTTCGATCCGTCGAACGGTTTTCCCGCACAAAGCGGGCTGCTCAGCGTGACCGTGCTGTGCGACAGCGGTCTGCTCAGCGACGCGCTGTCCACCGCCTGCTTCGTGCTGGGCTGTGAAAAAAGCGAGGAACTGTTGAAAGCCTACGACGCGAAGGCGGTTTTTATCACGGAAGAAAACAAAATCATCACCGCGGGCGATCTCGCCGGGCGGCTGGAGATTACCGCCGACCAATATACGCTCGTTGAGGAAAGCCAATGAAAATGCTCATCAAGCCGCTCGACCTTGTGCTCATCGCCGCGCTGCTGCTGGCGGGCGGCGGGCTGTGGCTGGCCCGATCCCGCGCGCAGGCGGGCGTGACCGCCGTGGTGCTGGTCGGGGGCGAAGAGGTGCGGCGCATCGACCTGACAAAAGTCGAAGCTCCCTATGAAATAGAATTAAACACGACCCCCGCCGTGACGCTCACCGTGGAGCCGGGCGCGGTTTCCGTTTCAAAAGCGGCCTGCCGCGACAAATTGTGCGTGAAAGCCGGCCGGCTGACCAAGGCCAACGATTCGGCCGTCTGCCTGCCCGCGCGGGTCACGGTTCGTTTGATCGGGAAGACCGACCCCGGCGGCGTGGACGCTGCCGTGTATTGATAAAGGAAGGAAAGAAGCGCTGTGACAAATTCGGCCAGGGTTTACCGCGTGGCGCTCGTCGGCGTGCTCGGCGCGCAGGCGCTGGCGCTTTCGTGGCTGGAAAGCCTGCTGCCCGCGTTTCCGTTTCTGCCGCCCGGGTTCAAGCCGGGGCTGTCGAACATCGTCGTGATGTTCGCCGTTTCGCAGTTAAGCCTGCCCGCCGCTCTGTTTTTGGTGCTGATCAAAGCCGGGTTCGCCCTTGTCACCCGCGGCGCGACCGCCGCGCTGACCAGCCTGTTCGGCGGGCTGGTCAGCATGGGCATGATGGCGCTGCTGCTGCGCCCCAGGTGCAAAGTATTCGGGCTGGTGGGCGTTGGCGTATGCAGCGCGCTGATGCACAACCTCGGGCAGCTGCTCGCCGCCATGCTCCTCACCGGCACGGGCTCGCTGGTTTCTTACGCGCCGGCGCTGCTGGTGTTCGGCGCGCTCACCGGCACGGTGACTGGCTGCGTATTCAAAGCGGTCATGCCGCTGCTCGAAAAGCAAAGCAAATATTTCATTTCCCGCAAGGCGAAATGAACATTGAATAAGCCATTCAGAATCCATTACCATAGGAGATGAAAGAATGAAGGGATACTCCGCAAGCGGCATTCTCTCTGCCGTCAAGGAAGGCAGAGGCGGCGTTTTTGTTGCCCACAGCAAAAACACCCAGGACTGTGCCTGCGTCCGCTTCCCGAACCCCGAAAAAGTCGTTTTGCCCATGCAGCAGCACATCGGCGCGCCCTGCGAGCCGGTGGTCAAGGCGGGCGACGAGGTCAAGGTCGGTCAGCTGATCGCAGACACGGACAAATTCGTCAGCGCTCCCATCCACGCCACGGTGTCCGGCAAGGTCACCGCCGTGGGCGACGTCAAGCTCCCCAACGGCGTGATCTCCAAGGCGGTCACCATCGAATCGGACGGAGAGATGGCGGTGTTTGAAGGCATTGAACCGCCCAAGGTCAGCAGCCGCGACGATTTCGTCAAGGCCGTGCGCGCCTCGGGGCTGGTCGGTCTGGGCGGCGCCGGGTTCCCCACGCACGTCAAGCTCGCCTTTTCGCCGGATAAAAACATCGACACGCTCGTGGTCAACGCCGCCGAATGCGAGCCGTACATCACGGTCGACTACCGCGAATGCCTCGACAACAGCGAGTACGTCATCCGCGGCATCCTTGCGCTCAAGCAATATCTCGGCTTCAAGCAGGTCGTCATCGCCGTGGAAGACAACAAGCCAAAGGCGATCGACAAGCTCAGCGAAACGATCAAAAAACTCGCGCCGGAGGATCACAGCATCCGCATCATGGCACTCAAATCAAAATATCCGCAGGGCGCCGAAAAAATGATGGTGCTTTCCGCCACCGGCCGCAAGGTGCCGCCAGGCAAGCTGCCGGCCGACGTGGGGTGCGTAGTCATGAACGTGGCGAGCGTGGCGTTCATCGCCCGCTACCTCGAAACCGGCAAGCCGCTGGTCAGCCGTTCGCTGACCGTGGACGGTTCCGCCATCCACACCCCGCAGAACGTGCGCGTGCCCATCGGCACGAGCATTGACAGCATCATCGAGTTCTGCGGCGGCTTCAAGGAAGAACCCTTCAAGATCATCACCGGCGGCCCGATGATGGGGCTTGCCATCATCGGCACCGACCTGCCCGTGCTCAAGCAGAACAACGCCATTCTGGCCTTTGCCGACGGCACCTTCAAGGTCAAGCCCGAAACCGACTGCATCCGCTGCGGCCGCTGCGCCGAAGCGTGCCCCATGAGCCTGATGCCCACGCTCGTGGCCCGCTTTGCCAAGGCCAAGGACGTGAACAGCCTGCAAAAATCCGGCGTGGTCGTCTGCATGGAATGCGGCAGCTGTTCCTACGTCTGCCCCGCGGGCAAGCCGCTGGTGCAGCACATGCGTTTGGCCAAATCCATTCTGAGAGAGGCAGGTGCGAAAAAATGAGTGTGAGCAAAAAGCTGACCGTCAGCGCGTCCCCCCACGTGCGTTCCTCCGCGACCGCCACGGGCATCATGCTCGACGTGATCATCGCCCTCATCCCCTCGCTCATCGCCGCGACCGTGATTTTCGGCTACCGCGTGCTGATGATCACCATCGTCACCGTCGGCTCCGCCGTTTTATCCGAATACCTGTGCCGCAAGGTCATGAAGCGCCATAACACCATCGGCGACCTGAGCGCCGTGGTGACCGGGCTGCTGCTCGGCTTCAACCTGCCCGTTTCCATCCCGCTGTGGATGGCGGCCATCGGCAGCGTCGTCGCCATCGTGGTGGTCAAGCAGATGTTCGGCGGCATCGGCCAGAACTTTGTCAACCCCGCGCTGGTCGGGCGCATCGTGCTCATGGCCTCGTTCCCCACGCAGATGGCGACCTGGGCGGCCAAATCCCAATTCATTGACGTTTCCACCACCGCTTCCCCGCTTTCCCAGCTCAAAACCATGTTCACCGAAGGCAGCATCAGCTTTTCGGGCGACATGCCCAAGCTGTGGCAGATGCTCGTCGGCCTGCGGCTGGGCAGCGTGGGCGAGGTTTGCGCCGCGGCGCTCATCCTCGGCGGCATTTATCTGATCATCCGCCGCGTGATCTCCCCCGCCATTCCGCTCACCTACATCGGCACGGTGGCGCTGATCATGCTCATTGCGGGCAAGGGCAATCTCACGTTTGTGGCCTATCACCTGCTCAGCGGCGGCCTGATGCTCGGCGCAATCTTCATGGCGACCGATTATTCCACCACGCCCATCAACTTTAAGGGCAAGCTCATTTTCGGCGTCGGCTGCGGCCTGCTCACCGCCATGATCCGCCTGTTCGGCAGCCTGCCCGAGGGCGTGTCGTTCAGCATCATCATCATGAACATCCTCGTGCCGCACATCGAGCGGCTCACCACCCCCAAGCCCTTCGGCACTCCGAAAGAAGAGAAAAAGAAGAAGGAGGCTGAGGCAAAATGAAGAAATTCAAGGCTTCCGACATCATCAAGCCGACCGTGGTTCTGCTGGTCATCTGCCTGGTCACCTCGCTTCTTCTGGCGATCACCAACGAAAAGACCGCGCCGAAGATCGAAGAAAACGCCAAGCAGACCGAACTGAAGACCCGGCAGGAGGTTCTGCCCGCCGCGGCCGAGTTTGAAGAGAGCAAGCTGGGCGACGTCGAATACTGCGTCGGCAAAGACGCGCAGGGCAATCCCGTCGGCTACGTGTTCGTCACCGCGTCCAAGGGCTACGGCGGCAAGGTCAAGATCATGACCGGCGTGACAAGCGAAGGCAAGGTCGCCGGCGTGCAGATCCTTGAACTGAGCGAAACGCCCGGCTTAGGCATGAGAGCCAAAACAGACGAGAGCTTCCTCAAGCAATTCGTCGACAAGCTCGGCGGCATCGGGGTGGCCAAAAACAACCCCGGCGAAAACGAGATCCAGGCGCTGACCGGCGCGACCATCACCTCAAAGGCCGTGACGGGCGCGGTCAACGAAGCGCTTGAACAGTATGAAACCGTGAAAGGAGGCGCGAACCATGGCTGAGAAAAAACCGTTGATCAAAGAACTGACCAAGGGTCTGATCGCCGAGAACCCGGTGCTCCGGCTCGTGCTCGGCACCTGCCCGACGCTGGCGGTCTCCACCTCGGTGACCAACGCCATCGGCATGGGGCTTTCGGCCTCCGCCGTGCTCATCTGCTCCAACATCGTCATTTCCGCGCTGCGCAAGGTCATCCCCTCCAAGGTGCGCATCCCGGCGTATATCGTCGTGATCGCCTCATTCGTGACCATCGTGCAGATGATCGTCAAGGCGTTCGCCCCCTCGCTGGATGAAAGCCTCGGCGTTTACCTGCCGCTGATCGTGGTCAACTGCATCATCCTCGGCCGCGCGGAAGCGTTCGCCGGCAAAAACAAGGTGCTCGCCTCGGCCGTTGACGGTCTGGGCATGGGCATCGGCTTCACCGCGGCGCTGCTCGCCATGGCCATTGTGCGCGAGCTGCTCGGCGCGGGCAGCTTTGCCGGGCACGCGATCCCGCTGCTGTCCAGCTACCCCATGACCGTGTTCATCCTGCCGCCCGGCGGCTTCTTCGTGTTCGGCATCCTCATGGCCTGCGCCAACAAGATCGCCGAAGGCCGCGGCAAGCCC
>CAMJHI010000084.1 GCA_946405475.1 uncultured Clostridia bacterium | reverse complement strand
CATTCTGCCGACGAAGTTGCGGTTGGTGGTGGAAACCGCCTTTTCGCCCGCGGCCAGAATGCCCATGTAACCGCCCAGGCACGGCCCGCACGTCGGCGTGGAAACCACGCACCCGGCGTTGACGAACTGCTGGATCAGCCCTTCTTTGATGGCCTGCAGATAGATTTGCTGCGTGGCCGGAATGATGATGGCTCTCACGCCGTCAGCCACCCTGTGCCGCCCCATCACGGCGGCGGCGCGGCGCAGGTCCTCGATGCGCCCGTTGGTGCACGAGCCGATCACGACCTGATCGATCGGGATCTCTTCCGTGATCTCGCTGACCGTCTTCGTGTTTTCCGGCAGGTAGGGGAAGGCCACGGTCGGCTCCAGCGCGGATAAGTCGATTTCATACGTCGCTTCGTAGACCGCGTCGGCGTCCGCCGTAAAGATGCGCGGCGCGGCGGCGCCGTGTTCGCTGAGAAACGCGAGCGTTTTTTCATCCACGGGGAAAATGCCGTTTTTCGCCCCCGCCTCAATGGCCATGTTGCAAACGGTGAACCGGTCGCACATCTCCAGCGCCTGTACGCCGTCGCCGGTGAATTCCATCGAGCGGTACAGCGCGCCGTCCACCCCGATTTTGCCGATGATGTGCAGAATCAGGTCTTTGCCGGACACGTTCTTTTGAAATTTGCCGTGCAGCACGAAGCGAATGGCGGCGGGCACCTTGAACCAGACCTTACCGCTGGCCATGGCGTAAGCCATGTCGGTGGAACCCACGCCGGTGGAAAACGCGCCCAGCGCGCCGTAGGTGCAGGTGTGCGAGTCCGCGCCGATGACCAGATCGCCGGCGGTCACCAGCCCCTTGTCGGGCAGGAGCGTGTGCTCGATGCCCATGTCGCCCACGTCGTAAAACTTGTCGATGCCGTGCGCGCGGCAGAAGCTGCGGCAGGTTTTGCACTGCTCGGCAGCCTTGATGTCTTTGTTGGGCACAAAATGATCCATCACCATCACGATGCGGTTCGGATCGGCCGTTTTTTCGGCGGAGCGGTTGAATTCGGCAATGGCGGCGCTGGCCGTGATGTCGTTGCCCATGATCAGGTCGGCGTCGGCAAAAATCAGATCGCCGCTCTTCACTTCATCGCGCCCGCAGTGCGCCGCTAAGATTTTTTGCGTCAGAGTCATCGGCATGGGCTCATTCCTCCGTTTCGCCGCTGAACTCAATGGTCATCTTGTTCAGCGCGTTGATATAGGCGCGGATACTGGCCTCGATGATGTCGGTGGAAAGTCCGCGGCCGTTCACGGTCTCCTCCCCGAAGCGCAGTTTGACGATGGCCTCGCCGAGCGTGTCGCGCCCTTCGGATACGGCGTGGATGGTGTATTTTTCCAGCGAATGCGGCTTGGGCTTCATGATGCGGTCGATCGCTTTATATGCCGCGGCCACGGGACCGTCGCCCAGCGCGACCTCTTCGTATTTTTTGTCGTCCTTGTGCATGCGCATCACGGCCACGGAATTGGCGTCGTTGCCGGAATGCACGTTGAACGAGTCGAGCACGTAGTCGTTGAAATCCACCTTGCGGTGCGCCACAAGGGCTTCCACGTCGCTGTCGGTGACCACGCTCTTTTTATCGCACAGCTTCTTGAATTCCACAAAGGCCTCGTCCAGCTCTTCTTTGGTCAGGTCGATGCCAAGCTCCGTGAGCCGCTGGGCAAAGGCGTGGCGGCCGGAATGCTTGCCCAGCACCATTTCGTTCTGCTTCACGCCCACGGATTCCGGCGTGAGGATCTCATAAGTGCGGCGGTCGGCCAGCACCCCGTGCTGATGGATGCCCGATTCGTGCTTGAAGGCGTTTTTGCCCACGATGGGCTTGTTGAGCGGGATGGAGTTGCCGATGATGTTGTATAACAGCTTGCTCGCTTTGTAAATTTTGGTGGTGTCGATGCGCGTGTCGCAGTCGAAAAAGTCCTGCCGCGTCTTCAGCGCCATGACGAATTCCTCCAGCGCGGTGTTGCCCGCACGTTCGCCGATGCCGTTGATGGTGCATTCCACCTGCCCGGCGCCCGCCATCACCCCGGCTAACGCGTTGGCGTTGGCCAGCCCCAGGTCGTTGTGGCAGTGGACCGACAGCACGGCCTTGTCAATGTTGGGCACGCGGTTCATCAGCTCCGTGACGCGCGCGGTGATCTCATCCGGCATCAGGTAGCCCACGGTGTCCGGCACGTTCACCACGGTCGCGCCCGCGGCGATGGCCTGCTCGACCACGCGGCACAAAAAGTCCATGTCGCTGCGCATGGCGTCCTCCGCGCTGAATTCCACGTCGGCGCATTTGCTTTTGGCGTAGCGCACCGATTCGACCAGGCGCTCGAGCACCTGCTCGGGGGTCATGCGCAGTTTGTATTCCATGTGGATGGGGGAGGTGGACAAAAACACGTGGATGCGCGGCTGCACCGCGTTTCTGATCGCGTCCCAGGTCGTGTCGATGTCCGAAAACACCGCGCGGGTCAGCCCGGCGATGGAGCATTCCTTGACCTTGGCGGCAATGGCCCTGACCGCCTCGAAATCGCCCTTGGAGGAAACGGGGAACCCCGCCTCGATCACGTCTACCTTGAGCCGTTCGAGTCGATGCGCCACCTCCAGCTTTTCGCTCAGGTTCATGCTGCAGCCCGGCGCCTGTTCGCCGTCGCGCAGCGTGGTGTCAAAAATCGCAATGTGTCTGCTCAAAGCAATCGCCCTCCTTCGGTCAAATGACCATATAATTATCTTTTACTATAACACACTGAAAACGAGTGTGCAACAAAAACTCGCACAAAAATCCGGTTTCTGTTTTCCATTCTTTCGTGAATCTTTTTGCGAAATTCCGCTATGATTCCCGATCCGCATTTTCCCATCATTTTCTTGCGGTTTTTTTCTCTTTTGCTTGCCACGGCCGCTGAAAGCGTGTATAATATTCTGTATCTCATTAAAATGGGGGATTGTACAATGTCAGAAACATGTTCCTGCTGCAACAGCGATCTGACCCTGCTCGACGAAACGCTGGCGCATTACGCCGCCGTGCCGGGCAGCCTGATCACCGTGCTGCAGAAAGCGCAGGGGATCTACGGCTATCTGCCGGCCGACGTGCTGCGGCACATCGCGGAACAGATGAACATTCCGGTCGCCAAGGTGTTCGGCGTGGCCACGTTCTACACACAGTTCCGTTTCGCGCCGGTGGGCAAATATCTCATCATGCTCTGTCAGGGCACGGCGTGCCACGTCAACGGCTCGCTCCTGCTTGAAAAAACCATTTTTGAAACCCTCGGCATCAAAGACGGCGAAACCACGGCCGACGGGCTGTTCACGCTCAAAAACGTGGCGTGCCTGGGCTGCTGCTCGCTTTCGCCCGTGATGATGATCAACGACGAAACCTACGGCTCGCTCACCCCGCAGAAGGTGCGCGACATTCTCGCCCGCCTGACGGAGGAAGCGAAAAAGGAGGAGATGAGCGAATGAAAACCGTGAAAGTCGGTCAGGGCAGCTGCGGCATTTCCGCGGGTGCTTCCGCTGTGTTCAGCGCCCTGCAAAAGCTGATCGCCGAACAGAATCTTGACGCTTCTCTTTCCGTCACCGGCTGCATCGGCATGTGCTATCTGGAGCCGATCGTCGATATTTACGACGAAGACGGCAGCCTGCTGCGCCTTGTTCACGTGAGCGAGGGCGACGCGCCGAACATCGCCGCCTACCTGCAAACGGGCGACAAGGCGTCGGTCGAAAAGCTGGAGGTCAGCGAGGATGACAAGCAGTTCCTCGCCAAGCAAACCCGCATCGCCCTGCGCGGCTGCGGCGTGATCAACCCCGAAGAAATCGACGATTACCGGGCCAACGGCGGCTATGCCTCGCTGAAAAAGGTGCTGGAGACCATGACGCCCGAGCAGGTCATCGACGAGATCAAAACCGCCGGTCTGGCCGGCCGCGGCGGCGCGGGCTTCCCGACGTGGTTCAAGTGGAACGCCGCGCGGCAGAGCCCGGGCGAAGAAAAATATCTCATCTGCAACGCGGACGAGGGCGACCCCGGCGCGTTCATGGACCGTGCCGTCATCGAATCCAACCCGCACAACCTCATCGAGGGCATGCTCATCGGCGCCTACGCCATCGGCGCGAAGGAGTGCGTGGTTTACGTGCGCGCCGAATATCCGCTGGCCATCCTCCGGCTCGAGCGCGCCATCAAGCAGGCGACCGAGCAGGGCATCATCGGCGAAAACATTATGGGAACCGGCTTTTCCTGCTCGTTCCGCATCAAAGCGGGCGCGGGCGCGTTCGTGTGCGGCGAAGAGACCGCGCTGATCGAATCGCTCGAAGGCTCGCGCGGCATGCCCCGCCTCAAGCCGCCCTTCCCGGCGCAGTCCGGCTACTGGCATAAGCCCTCCAACATCAACAACGTCGAAACCTTTGCCAACGTGGCGTGGATTATTGAAAACGGCGGCGAAGCGTTTGCCGCCCTCGGCACGCCCGACAGCAAGGGCACCAAGGTCTTCGCCATCACCGGCAAGGTGCGCCGCGGCGGTCTGGTCGAGATCCCCATGGGCAAAACGCTGCGCGACGTGATCTTTGACATCGGCGGCGGTATGCGCACCGACAAGGCTTTCAAGGGCGTTCAGCTCGGCGGCCCGTCCGGCGGGTGCATCCCCGAATCGCTCATCGACACCGAGATCGACTACAAAAAGCTCGGCGCGACCGGCGCCATCATGGGCTCCGGCGGCATGGTCACCATGGATGAAAGCACCTGCATGGTCGGCATGGCGCGCTTCTTCCTCGATTTCACCGCCAAAGAGTCCTGCGGCAAATGCACGCACTGCCGCGTCGGCACCAAGCGCCTGCTTGAGATCCTCGACCGCATCTGCAAGGGCGAGGGCAAACCGGGCGATATCGAGCTGCTCGAAGACATCTGCGCCGAGATCAAGGCCGGCGCGCTGTGCGGTCTGGGGCAGACCGCGCCCAACCCGGTGCTGACCACCATCCGCTATTTCCGCGACGAATATGAGGCGCACATCAACGAAAAGCGCTGCCCGGCCGGGGAGTGCATCGACCTCATTCAATACAGCATCAACGCCGATAAGTGTAAAGGCTGTTCCCTTTGCAGCAAGAAATGCCCGGTGCAGGCGATCAGCGGCGAAATCAAAAAGCCGTTCGTCATCGACCCCGCCAAGTGCATCAAATGCGGCAACTGTATGGACGTCTGCCGCTTCGGCGCGGTGGAAAAGAGATAAGGAGGGACGGAATCATGGCTGAACTTTTTCACATCACCATTGACGGAGTGAGCATCGAAGCCGCTCCGGGTACGACTGTTCTCGAAGCCGCTCGGGCGAACGGGATCGACATTCCGACTCTCTGCCACGACAAGCGCATCGAGGAATACGGCGCGTGCGGTCTGTGCGTGGTCGAGGTGCAGGGCGTGCCGAAGCTCTTACGCGCCTGTTCGACCAAAATCAGCGATAACATGAACGTGAACACCAAATCGGAACGCGTCGTCAGATCGCGCCGGTTTGCGCTGAATATGCTCCTGTCCAACCACACGGGCGACTGCAAGGCGCCCTGCTCGCTGGCCTGCCCGGCCGGCACCGACTGTCAGGGCTACGTCGGTCTGATCGCCAACGGCGACTACGATCAGGCACTGCGCCTGATCAAAGAGCGCATCCCGCTGCCCGCCGCCATCGGCCGCGTCTGCCCGCACCCGTGCCAGACCGCGTGCCGCCGTCAGCTCGTGGAGGATCCCATTCAGATCGCTTACCTCAAGGGCTTTGTCGCCGATCTTGACCTGAACGGCGAAGAGCATTATTTCCCCGCCTGCGCGCCGAAAAACGGCAAAACCGTGTCGGTCATCGGCGGCGGTCCCGGCGGCTTGAGCGCGGCGTATTTTCTCACGCTCAAGGGCTACACCGTCAAGGTCTATGACAAAATGCCCAAAATGGGCGGCATGCTCCGCTACGGCATCCCGCAGTACCGCCTGCCCAAAGAAAAGCTCGACGCGGAGATCGCGCTGATCGAGCAGCTCGGCGTGGAATTCCTCAACAACAAGACCCTCGGCGTGGATTTCACCATTGAATCCCTTAAGTCCGAAAGCGACGCGGTGATCGTGGCCGTCGGCGCGTGGAAGAGCAGCCCGATGCGCGTCAAGGGCGAAGACCTTGACGGCGTTTACGGCGGCATCGACTTTTTGCGCGGCGTGATCGAAGGCAATCCCGCCGATCTGGGCCGCAATGTCGCGGTCTGCGGCGGCGGCAACACCGCCATGGACGCCTGCCGCACGGCGGTTCGCCTGGGCGCGGAAAACGTCTACGTCGTCTACCGCAGAACGCGCAACGAAATGCCCGCCGAAAAAATCGAGATCGACGAGGCCGAAGAAGAGGGCGTCGTTTATAAATTCCTCACCAATCCCGCCGAGATCATCGGCGATAACGGCAAGGTCACGCAGCTGAAGCTTCAGGTCATGGAGCTTGGCGAGCCCGACGCGGGCGGCCGCCGTTCGCCCGTCCCGGTCGAGGGCAAGTTTGAAATGCTCGACGTGGACAGCGTCATCATGGCCATTGGTCAGCAGACCGACACGAAAGGGCTGGAGCCGCTGGAGCTCACCCGCAAGGGCACGATCGTGGCTGACGAATCCACCTTCATGACCAATCTGGAAGGCGTGTTCGCCGTGGGTGACGCCACCAACAAGGGCGCGTCCATCGCCGTGGCCGCCATCGGTGAAGCGCAGAAGTGCGCCGACGTGGTCGACAGCTATCTCAACGGCTACACCGTCGGCTACCGCGCACCGTTCGTGGTCGAAAAAGAAGTGACCGCGGCGGATTTCGCCGACCGCGAAAAGATCCCCGCGGCCGCCATGCCGCACCTGTCCGGTGAAGAACGCAGGCACAATTTCAGCGAGGTCAACTTCGGCTATTCCGCCGAAACGGCGACGAGCGAAGCCAACCGCTGCCTCGAATGCGGCTGTCTGGATTACTTCAAGTGCAAGCTCCTGCGCTATTCCCGTGAATACGGCGTCGATCCCGCGCCCTATGCCGGTGAAAAATCAAAGAACGGCAAAGACGCGACCCATCCCCACATCATCCACGATCATGATAAGTGCATCCTCTGCGGTCAGTGCGTGCGCGTGTGCGACGAAGTCATGGGCGTGGCGGCGCTCGGGCTGGTGAACCGCGGCTTTGTCACGGTGGTTTCGCCCGAATTCCGTCAGACGCTCGACGAATCCCGCTGCATCTCCTGCGGCCAGTGCATCGCCCTTTGCCCGACCGGCGCGCTGGAACCCAAAACGCCGTTCCGCAAGAGCGTGCCGCTCGACACGAAGGCGACCGCAACGGTCTGCACCGGCTGCGCCAAGCTCTGCCCGCTCACCGTTCACACCTGCGGCAAGTCCGTCATCCGCTGTGACCCGGGCACGGCTGAAACCGTGTTGTGCAGAGTCGGCGCGTTCGGCTTTGCGCCGCTGAACAATCCCGCCCGCCTGACCGCCTGTTCGGTCGACGGCGAACCGGCCACCCGCGAAGCGGCCTTGACCGCTCTGGGGGCGCGCATCAAGGGTGGCGCGGTGCTGCTCAACGCCAACATGAGCCGTGAAGCGATTGACAAGGTGCTTACCTTTACAGCGAAAAACGGTGCGACGGCGTATTCCTTCTTTGAAAACACCGGGTCCGAGGCGGAAGCCCGCGTGTTCGGCGAAGCCAGAAACCGCGGCGCGAACGCCGCTTATCTGGAAAGCCTCGGCGTGAAGCTCTACGGCGGTGAAGCCCACGACGCGTTTGCCGTGTTCGGCGGCGGCGCCGTCACGCCCAACGGCAGGCTGATCGGCTATGAAGGCGCCGAACCGCGTGACGCGGCGATCCTGCTGGCGTATCAGACCCCGTTTGAAACCGTCGGCTCCTTCACGAAGGCGGACGGCTCGACCGTAACGACCAACCCCTGCTTCTAAAATAAAACCAATGCGCCGGAGCGGTGTGCCTTTACTGCCCCGGCGCTGCTTTTTGCCTTTTGATTTTCCTGCCCGGAAAACCTTGACAAACGCCGTTCGTTCTGCTAAAATGCTTGTGATCGAATGAGGAGAGTTGTCCGAGTGGTCGAAGGTGCAGCACTCGAAATGCTGTGTACGAAAGTACCTAGGGTTCGAATCCCTAACTCTCCGCCAAACAACGAAGGACGCCCGTGCGGCGTCCTTCGTTGTTTTTTGAAAGAGAAAGGGATTCGAAGGACGAGCGGCACAGAGCAACAGTCCGGTGGACTGTTGCGACCGCGAGCGACCAAGCGCCCGCAGGCGCGCGAATCGAATCCCTAACTCTCCGCCATGAAAGAAACCTGATTTGTCTACCAAATCAGGTTTCTTTCAGTTATATTCGCCTGCGGCGAGTTATATTGCTTCGCAGTTATATTCGGCTTACGC
>CAMJHI010000083.1 GCA_946405475.1 uncultured Clostridia bacterium | reverse complement strand
CTTCTGTTCCGCGTCACGGCTTGGGCTGTGTCGCCGTGATCGTCACGTTCAGTTCAAACTTTTTGCGCGGGCGCATGATGTAAGGCTCGCGCAGGTGCGCCACGCCGGGCAGGTCGCCGCCCACGCCGCAGGAGCGCGCGTCAAGGTTCACGGAAATATAGTCGTCGTTTTGCAGCTCATACAGATGCTTCGCTTTTTCCAGCTTTTCCTGGCTGTAGTTTCTGGCGTTGAATTCAAACACGGTGCCGGGGGCGGCCGTGATCTGAATGCCGTTGTTTTCGTCGTCCGTCAGCGTCAGGGTGCGCACGTCCACGCGCTGGCCGTTTTCCTGCGGGCGCATGTAGCGGTGCTCCAGCCCCTTGATGTCGGCGCGGTGCAGCGCCACGGCGGCGCCGGTCTTGCGGTCGCAGTAGCACTCGTGCGGACCGCGGCCGTACCATTCGGCGTTGCCAAGCTCCTGCGGGATGCCGAAGCGCAGCCCCACCTTGATCATCTGCATGAACAGGCTCTTGCTCTGGTGGTGGATGTTCAGCGTTCCGTCGGCGGAAATGGTGTAAACCGTTTTGACACCGGAGGCGTAGGGCGCGAACCAGCCGACGGTCACGCGGCAGGTGACGTCGTCGGGCGTTTCGACCTTGAACGAGGTCGGGCGAACAGCCTTGTTGGCGGTGCGCCAGCGGTATTTCGGGTGCAGGAACGCCAGCGGCGGCACGAAGTTGAGGTAGCCGATGTCGTTGTCGGTCAGCGCGCGGAAGAGGTTGGGGCGCAGACCCTGCTCGGCATAGATCATCTCGTGCCCGTTGAGCACAAGGGAGGAGAGGATGCCGCGGCGGAATTCCACGTTGATCTTGCTCGATTTGGCCGTAAGGTTGCGGCCGGTGTGCATCACGTCCAGCGCCTCGGTCGGCAGCGCGGTCTTTTCTTCGGGCAGCGCTTCGCGGATGAGGAACTGCTCAAAGCTCATTTCAAAGCCTCTGTCCGCCCACGAGGTGTCGCTGCCCAGCCGCCAGGTCAGCGTCAGCATCATTTCGCCCTTGGGCAGCTTTTTGAGGTTGTAGGGGATCGTCACTTCCGCGCTGGATTCCGGCTCGATGGCCACGGTGCCCAGCGTGCCCTCCTGCCACGGCTGACCGTTTTCGGTCAGCGCCCAGTCGAGGGTGTAGCGGCTGTGGTTGAGGAAGCGGTGCTTGTTGATGATTTCAAACGTGCCTTTTTCGATGTCGACCGCTTTGGCGGTCACGTCGGCATAGCACTTTTTCACTTCATAATAAGAGGGGTGGGGGATGCGGTCCGCGCCGATGATGCCGTTGGCGCAGAAGTAATAGCTGGTTTTGCCTTCGTCAAAGTCGCCGCCGTAGAGCCATTTGTCGGTGTCGCCGTCCTTGACGTGAATGGCCTGGTCGACGTAATCCCAGATGAAGCCGCCGCACAGGTTGTCATATTGGTCAAAGGCGTCCGTGAATTCCTTGAAATTGCCCAGGCTGTTTTCCATGCTGTGGGCGTATTCGCAGAAGATGACCGGCCGCGTGGCGTAATGCTCCTGCTTGATGGGCTTGCTGTCGGCGGCGAGCATGTTGGCGACGTTCTCGAACCAGCTCACCTTGATCGCTTCCTGCTTGCCGAGCTTTTCCACGTATTTGCCGTCGGGATACATGCGGCTGATGAAGTCGGATTTGTCAAAATCGAACTCGCCCTCATAGTGGATCAGGCGGGTGTCGTCGAGCTCTTCAATGGCCTTGCGCATGAGCAGAAAGTTGCTGCCGTCGCCGGCCTCGTTGCCCAGCGACCAGAAGCACACGCAGGCGTGGTTGCGGTCGCGCAGCACCATGCGCTGGGCGCGGTCGACGCAGGCGTGCGACCAGATCGGGTTGTCGCCGGGGCAGTTTTTGCGGCGCACGCCGTGGGTCTCAAGGTCGCATTCGTCCATGACGTAAAAGCCCATTTCGTCGCACAGCTCGTAGAACAGCGGGTCGTTGGGGTAGTGGCTGGTGCGAATGGCGTTGATGTTGGCCTTTTTCATCAGGCTCAGGTCGATCTTATAGGTGCTTTTCGGCACGGCCCAGCCGTTGTCGGGGTCAAAATCGTGGCGGTTGACGCCCTTGATGATGACCTTTTTGCCGTTGATATACAGCACGTTGCCTTTTTTCTCCACGCGCTTGAAGCCGATGCGAACGGTCTTGACGCACAAAATCGTGTCCATCGTGCGCAGTACCACGGCCACGCGGTAAAGGTGCGGCGTTTCGGCCGACCATTGCCGCGGCTCGGGCTTGACGTAGGAAAAGTTGAAATAGCTTTCACCGGGCTGGATGAGGATCTGCTCACTGCCGATGCGCTGGGGCGCTTCTTTGTTTTCCATGAGCAGCACGTCGGCGAACAGCGCCGTGGCGGTGTCCTGAAAATTGCGCAGGTTGATCTCAACGTCCAGTTTGCCGTCCTTGCACTGTTCGTCCAGCTGCGCCCGGGCGTAAAAATCCCAGATCGTGACCTTCGGCTCGGCGAACAGGTACACGTCGCGGTAAATGCCGCTGAGGAACCACATATCCTGATCCTCTAAATAGGAGCCGTCGCTGTAGCGGTAGACCTCGACGGTGATCTGGTTTTCGCCCGCCTGCAGGTAGGGGGTGAGGCGGAATTCGGCGGGGGTCATCGAGCCCTGCGAATAACCCACGCGCTTGCCGTTGAGGTAAAGGAAGAACGCCGCCTTGACCGCGCCGAAATGAATGAACACCTCGTGCCCGTCAAAGCTTTCGGGCACGGTGAAGGTGCGGCGGTAGATGCCCAGCTCATTCTTTTTGTGGCTCACGGTCGGAATTTTGCTTTTGACCGTGGAAAGCGCGCTCGGATAAAACGCGGCCAGATAGATCGGCTTGCCGTAGCCCTTGAACTGCCACACGCCGGGCACGGTGATCTCGTCCCACTTGCTGTCGTCCAGGGTGGGGGAGGCGAATTCGCTCGGCAGCTTGTCCACGCCGAGCTGCCAGTAGAATTTCCACGTGCCATTGAGCAGGAGCTTGTGCTGCGGCTCCTTGCCGAACACCGCCGCCTTGAAATCGCTGTAATACGGCGCGAGGCAGTGCGCGTCCTCCTTGTTTTCTTTTATGATTGACGGGTCTTCCCAGTATTTCAAAGCCTTGTCCATAAAAACCTCCGCATAAGCATAATTGTAAATATTATATATTATATTTTGGCAACACGCAACATTTTGTGAAAATTCTGTTGTTTCCATGGCGCCGTGATGGGTGCGGCTTATGGCGCAAGTGCTGTTGCACGCGGTGCGACCGATGATGTGTTCCGCTTTTCACTTGGCGAAGCAAGCATCACGCCAAACAAAAACGCCGTCCGCCGAAAGGCGGATCCCATTGAAAAAAGCACGCCGAAGCGTGCTTTTTTTGGTGGAGATGGCGGTAATCGAAACCGCGTCCGAAAACCCATCCTCACGACTTTCTACGAGTGTAGCCGGAGGTTTAACATTCCCCTCGGGCAGCGCCGACCGGCGGGCTCTGCCGTTGAGTAGCCTTTGATGCCTGACGTGTTACAAGGCGCTCACACGTTCACGTTCACCGCTCATCGACGCCCCGTTCCGGCTCGCGGTCCTTCCGGGCGGGACGGCCGCCTAATTAGGCAGCTTTAAGAACAGTATTGTTGTCGTTTATTTTAAATAAACTGCGGCTTTTAGAGCGGTTCCGCGCCGCTACTCGCTTATCGTGGCTCAGGACCCCCGTCGAAATCCTTTCATCCCCATATTTTTTGGTAACCCCTGATTTGATCACCGGCGCACACCTTGTCGGAGCCTTTTCCGCCGTATCTCGCAAAAATACTCGTTAATACACAAAGTATTGCCTGCGTTTTTTGCTTTATCCGGCGAAAAATTCTCTCGCCAATCTGCACACCCTGATCCAATCAGTGCTTACCTTTTTGTCATCCTTTTTTCGATCACCGGCGCGCACCTTGTCGGAGTCTTCCGCCGTATCTTACGGGCGTTTCAGTGCTGCCGTCCGACCATCGCGCGTTCCACGTCGCGCGCGGCGGCTTTTTTGGCGGCGGCTTCGCGCTTGTCATACAGCTTTTTACCCTTGCAAAGCCCGATTTTGAGCTTGGCCTTGCCCTTTTTGAAATAGAGCGAAAGCGGAATGATGGCGTAGCCCTGCTGCTTGGTCAGCCCGAACAGGCGGTTGATCTCGCGCTTGTGCATCAGCAGCCGCTTGACCCGCAGCGGGTCGCGGTTGAAGATGTTGCCGTGCTCATAGGGGCTGATGTGCATGCCGTTGACGAAAATCTCGCCGTTTTTGATCGAACACCAGGAATCCTTCAGGTTCACCTTGCCCTGACGAAGCGACTTGACCTCGGTGCCGAACAGTTCAATGCCCGCCTCCGCTTCCTCGATCACGAAATAGTCGTGGTAGGCTTTTTTGTTCTGGGCAACGGTTTTGCCGTTCTGATTTTCCGTGGCGCTCACCTCCTTCGGCTGTTTTATCAATGTATCACAACCGCACCGTTTTGTCAAGATAAAGCGCCCGACAGAATGTGACTGAACTCACCCGATCTGAGCCAAAAACCGTTTCAGCGCGTCCGGCCACGGCGGCAGGGGCTCAAACCCCGCGTCGCGCAGCGCCTGTTTGGACAGGCGGCTGTTCAGCGGCCGCACAGCTTTTGTCGGGTATTCGGCGGAGGGGATCGGTACGATCTTCGTCCGGCTGCCGCTTTGGCGCATGATCTCGGCCGCAAAGTCCGCCCACGAGCAAAAGCCTTCGTTCGTGGCGAAATACGTGCCGTATTTGTCGCTGTCCAGCAGGTCGCACAGCAGCCGCGCCAGATCGGGCGTGTAGGTGGGGGAGCCGACCTGATCGCACACGACCTTCACTTCGTCCCGTTCCTTGCTCAGCCGCAGCATGGTTTTGACAAAATTGCTGCCGTTTTGGCCGAACACCCATGAGGTGCGCACGATGAAGTGCTTTTCAATGCCGTGCCGCACCGCCGCTTCGCCTTCGGCTTTGGTCGCACCGTAGACCGACAGCGGGCGGATCGGGTCGTCCACTTCATACGGCAGCTCCTTCATGCCGTCGAACACGTAATCGGTGCTGATATATACAAATTTCACGTCCAGCCCGCGGCAGGCATCCACCAGATGTTTCGTGCCGCCCGCGTTGATCGCGCGGCAGAGCGCTTCTTCCTCCTCCGCCTTGTCCACGGCGGTGTAGGCGGCGCAGTGGATCACCGCGTCGGGGCGGTGCGCGGCCACAAAGGCAGCCGTCTGCGCGGCGTCTGTCAGATCAAATTCGGCCTTGTCGGCCGGGATTGTTTCGATGTTTCGTTTGTTCAGCTCTTTGAGCACGTCAAACCCGAGCTGACCGGCCGCGCCGGTAACCAGAACCTTCATGTTATTTCCTCTCAAAAAGGAAGGACGAACTGCCGTTCGCCCCTCAGAATTATTTGTAAATAAAATTCACGTCGCTGTCGCAAAACAGCGGCGCGGCGCTGTCCTTCGCGGAAAGCACCGGGTCGATCACGCCCCAGTCCACGCCGAAGGCGGGGTCATTCCAGCAAACGCTGCGGTCGGCCGACGGCTCATAGTAGTTGTCGGCCTTGTAGAGCACTTCCACTTCGTCCGTCAGCGTGACAAACCCGTGCAGGAACCCGCGCGGGATGAAGAACTGGCGCTTGTTTTCGGCGGTCAGCTCCACCTTGACCCATTGGCAATAGGTGGGGGAGCCCAGCCGGATGTCGACCGCCACGTCGAGAATGGCGCCCTTGGTGCAGGTGAGCAGCTTGGCCTGCGCAAACGGCTCGGTCTGGCAGTGCAGGCCGCGCAGAATGCCTTTCTTTTGCGAATAGGAGCGGTTATCCTGCACAAAATCGGCCGTAATGCCCAGCGCTTCGTATTTGCGTTTGGAATAGCTTTCATAGAACCAGCCCCGGCTGTCGCCGTGAATGAGCGGTTCCACGATCACCGCACCCTCCAGCGCAGTTTTCACGGCGGTCAGCGCGTCAGTTTTCGTCATAGCTCGTCTCTCCCTGCCCCCAGATCGGTCGGGCCGTGAAGTTGCCGTAGAGGATCTTGCCGTCCGCCACGCGCTTGAGATGCTGCCCGTACGGCGATTTGCCGTATTTTTCGACCGATTCCAGCAGCTGCTTTTTGGTGATCCAGCGGTTGTTGTAGGCAATTTCTTCCAGCGCGGAGATCTGAATGCCCTGCAGCTTTTCGATGCTGCGAATGAAGTTGGCCGCTTCGATCAGGTTGTCGACCGTGCCGGTGTCAAGCCAGGCGTAGCCGCGCCCCATGAGCTTGATATCCAGCTCGTTGTTCTCTAAATAAATGCGGTTGATGTCGGTGATCTCCAGTTCGCCGCGCTCTGAGGGCTTGAGCGCCTTGGCGTATTCCACCACGCGGTTGTCGTAAAAATACAGCCCGGTCACGGCATAGTTGGATTTGGGCACGGCGGGCTTTTCCTCAATGGAGATCGGCTTGCCGTTTTTGTCAAATTCGACCACGCCGAAGGCGGAGGGGTCTTCCACGTAATAGCCGAAAATGGTGGCGCGCTTGTGGTTCTGCGCTGCGCCGCGCAAAACGGCGCCCAGCCCGTTGCCGTAAAAAATGTTGTCGCCCAGCACCATGGCAACGGAATCGCTGCCGATGAATTCTTCCCCGATGATGAACGCCTGCGCCAGCCCCTCGGGCTTGGGCTGCACGGCGTAAGAGAGCTTGAGGCCGAACTTGGAGCCATCGCCCATGAGCGCCTCGAACTTGGGGGTGTCGGCCGGGGTGGAGATGATGAGGATCTCACGGATCCCGGCGAGCATGAGGGTGGAAAGGGGATAATATATCATCGGTTTGTCGTAAACAGGCAGAAGCTGTTTACTGGTCACCATGGTCAGCGGGTAAAGCCTCGTGCCGGAGCCGCCGGCGAGAACGATACCTTTCACTTGCTGTCACATCCTTTTGTAAAAGTTGACGGGGAAAAAGGAAAAAGCAGTATCGTGTTTTGTACACTATACTACTTTTTCCCGCATTAGTCAATCCATGTTGCCGTTCGTTAAAACATTGTTTACGAATCGTTAGAATTGAAATTCTTTTTTTATGATTCGCTGCCGTTCAAAAAAGAGATCGGCACAAACTCTTCGATCACGTCCGACGGGCTGTCGGTCGTGTAATAGCTGAGCATCACGCCGGGGTAGCAGCGGGCGTAGCTGACGCCGTTGTTGGCATAGATTAGGCGGCAGCCGGTGATCACCATCTGCGCCCCGTCCGGCACGAGCGGGCCGCCCTCGCCCTCTAACGACGATTCATACATGGCGTTTTCATAGGCCAGCAGCTGCTCGGCAGTGAACATCGTTTCTTCGCCCGTCTTTTTCAGCGGGGCGTTGGTCAGCCCGCAGTACAGGTTGATCACCTCGCCGTCCGGGCGCAGCAGAATGTAAAAGCTGTCGCCGCTGTACTGCTCCGTGATCACCGTGTTTTCGTCGGCCTGAAACCGCGGTTTTTCTTTCTGAACAAAAAGGAAGCTGTAGGTGTCGAACTCATATTCGTCAAAATCGGTGCCGGCCTTGATGTTGGTGGTCACGCTCCAGGTTTCCTCGTTCACGTTCGCAAGCGTCAGCTCACCGGTGATCTCCTCAAATTCCCTCGCGATCGCCTTGGCCCGCGCGGTCAGCTCGCCTTTTTTGGCGGCAAGGCTGCTGCCCTCGTTGGCGCGCATGAACACGCGGTTGTTCGCCACCATGAAGGTGGCGGAATAGAGGAACGAGCCGGACGCCGTGTTTTGCTGGAAGGTGACGTCGCTGCCTTTGTCATCCTTGCCTCTCGCGTCAAAAAACGTGCCGTCGCAGGTGTCCTGCGGTTCGAGCTTGTCGATGTGGAAAAACTTTTCCACATGCGAGGCTAACTGTTCGGCGGCCACGGTCGGCTCATATTCAAAGGTGTTCACGCTTTTCAGCTTCGGCAGGGCAAAGCTGTCGGCGAGCACGATCGGTTCCTTGCGGGTGTCAACGGTGGTCGGTTCGCTGCCGGCCGGCTGTTTGCCGCAGCCGCCCAGCAGCACGCTTGCGCCGATGGCCAGCGCGAGCAGAACGGCGAACGCCCGGTTGCGTTTCATACTGGATTTCTCCTTCCTGATCCTGTCGTTTTTCTGTTATGAATATAACACACGCGCCGCCTTTTGGCAAGCAGACCGCCCGAAAACAAGAGCGTTTTCTGTTTTCCCCGGTCATTGACCGTTGAAGAACCCGCCGTTCTGTGCTATACTGATCAAAAAGCTTGACGCACGGGAGGCTGACATGAAAACAACGCAGCGCCGGGACTTGAGAGCCAGGCGATTTGAAGAACGACAGCTCGCATCGTTACAAAAGAGCGCGCAGGGCGGTCAGTGGCGGCATTATTTCCTGCTTTTGCTGGTGATGATCGCCGTGGTCAACATTTTGGATGAGATCACAAGCAACCTGTCCGTGTCCGTGCAGTCCTCGTTCGTGACCGAGTTCTTTGTCAATAAGCCGTTTCTGGGCAAG
>CAMJHI010000082.1 GCA_946405475.1 uncultured Clostridia bacterium | reverse complement strand
GCAAGAAGCGGGAACCATTTATTTCGCAGCGCGCGGTAAAACGCCAGACCGTCCTCACCGCCGTCAAGCGCCATCGCAGGCTCCCGCTGCACCTCGCGCTGCAGCCCGGCGATTTCACCTGTTTTAATATAAGGCGGGTTGGACACGATAAGATCATATCCGGCGGATAATCGGGCAGAATCCGTGAACAAGTTACCCCGGATCGCCGTTATATTGTGAACATGGTTCCGTTCAATATTCTTTTGCAGATACGCAAAAGCTTCTTCCGATTTTTCAAGCAGCGTTACCTTCGCGTCGGGGCGACGCTTTGCTATGGTGACGCCGATGCAGCCGCTGCCGGCGCAAAGGTCGAGCACAACAGGACTAAGCTTTTCTTTCAGGTTTTCAAGCGCCAGATCAACAAGCTGCTCGGTTTCCGGCCGTGGGATCAGAACGCCTTTGCCAACGATAAACGGCAGACCGTAGAATTCCCATTCGCCGAGAATGTACTGCAGCGGCTCGCCCGACAGCCTGCGTTCGGCTTTTTGGCGCAGCGCTCGTTCGGTCATTTCGTCGATCGTCCGATCAGACAAAGCAGGCAAAATTGAATTACTGCACCCAAGCGCCTCCGCGATCAAACAATCCGCCTCAAACGCGGCATCGTCAGCAGACGCGGGGCGAAGCTGCTCCGTCAGGCTTTTGCGCAGCTCATTCAGCTTCATCGGGCTTCGATTCCGGTTCTTCCGGCTGCGGTTCGGCTGCCTCCTCGGTCGGTATCAGCTTGCCGTCAGGGTCGTCGATCACTACGCTGATGGCGGCAATGGCCACCTCGATGATGTCGTCGGTCGGCTCCTTGGTGGTGATGCGCTGCATGAACAGCCCCGGCGCAGAAAGGATGTGTGTAAATACGTTATCGTGCCGGCCGGCAATGCGGATGCATTCGTAGCCAAGGCTCATGATCAGCGGCAGCAGCAGGATCTTCACAGCAATCCACAGCGGCCGGATATCGCGCACACCGGGGAAGATGACGACAACGAGCGAGGACACGGCGATACTGAGGATGATGGTGATGAAAATAAAGCTCGTGCCGCAGCGGGGATGGAACCGGATCTGCTTGCGCACGTTTTCCACCGTGAGCGGCAGACCGTGCTCGATGCAGAAAATGGATTTATGCTCAGCGCCGTGGTACTGGAACACGCGCTTGATGTCCTTCATTTGTGACACCGACCACATGTAGACCACAAAAATGATCATGCGCATCAGACCCTCAATGAGCGGACGGACGCGATCCAGATGACCGCTTGCCAGATACTTGTTGATCAGGTCTGTCAAAAAGGTCGGCAGCCAGAAAAAGATCACGAACGCCAGCCCGAAGCCGATCACCATGGCGATCGCGCCGATAACGGCCATCATCTTCGGACCGAAATGATCGACCAGCCATTTGTCGAGCTTTGACAGCTCCTCTTCCTCAAGGTCAGACGTGTCCAGGCTGGTTTTTTCAGCGGATTCCATCATGCACTTGTAGCCGAAGATCATCTGCTCCACAAACGCGATGGGGCCGCGGATGAACGGCGTTTTGAGGATCTTGTGCTTATCCAGCACCGAGTGGAAATCCTTCATTGTCACGTCGATGCTGCCGTCCGGCATACGGCAGGCCATGGAGGCGCCTTTGGGGCCCTTCATCATGATGCCCTCGATCAGCGCTTCACCGCCGACGCCGGAATACTTGATTTTTTCTTTTTCTTTACTCATCGGTTGAAGTCCTTTCCGGCAACGGCGATTCGGGCAGCTCCACCGGCTCGACCGGGAGCGTGACCGTGACCGTGGTTCCGTCGCCCACTACACTGTTTATTTCAAGCGTTCCCCCGTGCATGCGAACCAACTCATCCGCAACAGCCAGCCCGATGCCGGTGCCGTGAACCGTGGAATTGACACGGAAGAACTTGTTTTTGACCTTGTTGATATTCTCCGGCGCGATACCGCAGCCGGTGTCGGTGAAATAGATCACCAGATCGGTACCGTGCAGCTCCGCCAGAATGATTACTTTGCCGCCGTGCTCGTTATATTTGACGGCATTGTCGATCAGGTTGACGAACACCTGCCGGATGCGCACCGGGTCGCCCTGCATGGGGATCGGATAATGCGGCACGTTATAGATCAGCTCCAGCCCTTCTCGCAGGATACGATCCTTGAGTGTGAATACCGCGTCGTCCAGCTCGGCCAACACGTCGATCTTGGTCATGTTCACCTTCATCTGACCATTCTGGATGCGCGAGAAGTCGAGCAGCTCTTCGACCATATCCGAAAGGCGCTGGGACTCGCTGACGATGATGTTCATGCCCTTGGACGTCGTTTCCGGGTCGGTGTCGCCCAGCTGAATGATCGTTTCGCCCCAGCCCTTAATGGCAGTCAGCGGTGTGCGAAGCTCATGAGAAATGGTGGAAATAAAGTCGTTTTTCAGGCTTTCGGCCTGACCCAGCTCGCCCGCCATGTTGTTGAAGCTGCGCCCGAGATCGCTGACTTCATCGTGCATGCCGGTCAGATTGACCCGCGCCGACCAGTCACCCTTGCCGAGCTCGGTAGCGGTTTCGTTGATACGGCGCAGGGAGCGCACGATGGAACGGATAAACGGATAATTCAGCAGCCAGACGCCGAACAGCAGCAGCGCGGCAAAGCCGATAATGATGAGCGCAAAGCCGAGAAGCTGGCGGTCGATCCCCTGCAAAGAGCTGATAAAGCGCACCGCGCCGACCCGATCCGGCAAAAGCGTTGTGACCGCCATGATTTTTTCGCCGATGCCATTGCGCCCGATCCATCGCCCTTTTTCGGTGGTGGAACTGAGCGCCCTCGTGTAATCCGGCATGGGCACACCGCTGTCGATCCGAAAGCCGGAGGAGGAAACGATCGGCTGACCTTCGCCGTCAAGCACCCAGACCTCCATCATGCTTTTGTCGGAAAAGTTTTCGGTGAAACTGACCGCGCCGATCACAAAGCTTTCCTCGGTACCGTCCAGATACGGCGAAAAGTAATTGTTCACCAGATCGGACGCGCGGGCGTCGATCAGAGAATAGGCGTAATCATAGTGATATTTGACGATAAAAGCGAACAGACCGGCAAACAAAACGGCAAGCAAAACAGCAAACGCAACAAAGTAAGAAAGCAGCCAACGGCGGTTCATGCCGCCCTGCCTGAAATGTAACTTCATTGCATCACTCCCTTTTGCCGCATTGATTCAACCGCCGTTTACGGCACCCATTTATAACCCATGCCCCATACGGTCGTGAGGTGAACCGGGTTTGAGGGCACGTCTTCGATCTTCATGCGCAGACGGCGGATGTTCACGTCCACCACTTTGTCTTCGCCGAAATAGTTTTCGCCCCAGACGCGGGCAAGAATATCGTCGCGGTCAAGCGCCGCGCCCTGATTGGACAAGAAGTATTCCATGATCTGAAACTCGACCTGCGTCAGCTCGATCAGCCTGCCGTTTTTGGTCAGCGTGCGGTTGCGCAGATTCAGCGAAAAGATGCCGCTGGTCAGAATATAGCTGCTGTCCTGCGGCTTTTCGACGTGCGCCTTGTTCATGGAAACACGGCGGTAAATCGCATCGACACGCGCCATCAGCTCAGAAGGAGAAAACGGTTTTGTCACGTAATCGTCCGCGCCGACCATCAGCCCGGTGATCTTATCCATCTCCTGTGTTTTGGCCGTGAGCATGATGATGCCGATGTTTTTATCTTTTTCGCGCAGCGTGCGGCAGACCGTCAAACCGTCGGTCTCGGGCATCATGATATCAAGGATCGCCACGTCGATGGCGTCACCGTTCGTTTCATACAGCATCAGCGCCTGCGCCCCGTTTTCGGCTTCAAGCACTTCATAGCCGCTGCGCCTGAGATTGATGACGATAAATTCGCGGATCGCAGCCTCATCTTCGGCTACCATTACCTTTTTCACTTCGTGTTTCCTCCCGCATCATAGATAAAATAGGATTTCAGCGCCTCTTCGGTCACCCCGAAGGCCCGGCCTTTTTCGGTCACACGACAGAAATAAGTCATGCCCGGCACTGACGTATCATCCAAAACTGTTACGTTTGAGTTGTTGGCCTTGAGGGACGCGCTTTCCTGAACAGTCACGGAAAACAGCGCCTCGCCTTTTTGATTGACAAAGCTCCAGTGAGCCGCGTCGGTGTAATGCACAAAGACCTTGCCGTTCCATTCCTTCGGCAAAAACAGCCGGTAATCCTGCGCAACATTAACCGCGTAAAACACCTGCGGCTCCAGCTTTTCGCCCTCAATACCGCACCAGGTCAGCAAATAGCCCATGGCCACCTCGTCGGCGTCATTCTGAATGAACCGCTTGCGCAGCGGGATCTCGTAAAACCCGTCGTTGTCGATATCGGCGCATTTGAGCGTGCCGCTGCGCTGTGTCGCCATGTTGAGATCATCAGCACTTTTACGAAACGGGCTGACGTAATCTTTGTTGTCTTCGTCCCAAAGGAACACTTCGGTGATCATCTGATTATCCGCCAGCAGCGCATCCGCAAAAACACGCGGATGCTGATCGCCCTGCGGCAGATCGAACAGCAGCGATTCGATGCGAACGACGCGGGGATCCATCGTCAGACTACCCGCGGTGTAAAACCGCCCGGCAGCGTCAAGGCCGAAGCGCCTGACGGAAGCGGCAATCGGTGATTTTGAAACGTCGGTGAACGCCACAAACAACTGCTTTTCGCCGCTGTTCTTCACGTCGGCAAGAATATAGTGATCATAGGGTTCCGTGATGCAGACCGACACGGACAGCTTTTGATCGACCATGGAAGCGGAATAAACCGTAAGCTCTTTTTTTGATTTGTCATTGAACAGGAACCAGCCGACGAATATTTCACTCAGGCCGTCGCCGTTCATATCGTCAAATTCCAACGAATACACACCGCTGCCGTCGCCCGCAAAATCGTTCACCTTCTGCCAGGTTTCACCGTTTTGCCGCAGCACGCACAGCCGCACGGGATCGGTACCCCGGCTGTAAAACACGATCGCTTCCTGCTGCGAGTCGCCGTTGAGGTCAATGAGCGTGACCGCCGTGTGATAAGCGCCGGCTTGCGGCACGCGCAGCGAAAAGCCGCTGCCGAGAATGGAATTGAGCGCCTTTTCAAGCACCTGCCCGCTGGCAGCGTGAGGCGGGCGCATCAGGCTTTCGATGGAGTGCGGGCCGATATCACAGCCGCCAAAGAGCACAGACAACAGCAAAACGGCGCAAATGAGGCTGTAAAGAGCTTTGCGCTTATTCATGAGCTGTCATCTCCTTCAGGTTACTTTTTCTTCAGCGTAATCGGATATGAACCGTAGACCCAGCAATCAGAAACGTCACGGATGGTGATTTCGGCTGCTAAAGTCTCCTGCGCGGCGTCCGGATCGGCATTGGAAAGATCAACGGTCACGATGATATCCTGCACCGTGATGTTGCGAACCGATTCGGCAGGACCCACAATGGTCACTTCATCAACGCCGCTGACAAGGCTGCCGACCTCATATCCCTCCGGCGCGTTGACAAAGCTGACGCTGCTGTCGGGCAGACGGCGCGTGGCGGAAACACAGTTCGGAACCGAAACGGTCACGTGGATCGAATCAATCTTTGTGATAACCTTGATACCGTTCAGACTGTCGACCGGAATATCAAAATTGTTGATGCCGGGCTTCAGATCGGCAAAATCAATGTTTGCCACTGTCAGAACCTCAAGCTCTTTTTCATCCTCAACGCCCTGCACGCCGGCCTCGAGCGAAGCGGGAATGACCGTATAACTCAGCGGCGCGGTGTGATAGCTCAACGGAGCATTTTTGAAGGTGACCGCCGTCGGCTTTTCGGTGACGAGGTAAATCGGCACCGTCACCGTCACAACGGAATTGTCTTTGTTGAACGTCAGATAATGGGCAATGCCGCCGTCTTTGTTCTGCGCCACGATCTCGGCATCAAAGGTCTTGGTCTGCGTCAAAGGCTTTTCCAGTTCAACGCGCGCTTCGACCGTTTCAATGCTGTTCACCTCAGTGGCCGGGCCGGAAACATTGATCAGTTTTTCAGACAGAACCGGATCGGAGGTGATGTACCCGTCTTCCGTAATGCCGTTTTCCGCTTTGAGATCGATGGAAAGCGGAAAATCCTTTTCAACATAGGTATCGAAATATACGTCAATGGAATCGGTGGAAAGAGAAACGATTTCAAATTCATCGTTTTCACGCGCCTTGGCCGCTTTCAGATTCAGGCGGCTTTTGCCGGGGCCGTCAACGTACTGAGTCTGCGCAACCACCTTCACCGCCTTGGATTCAGACGTCATACTGCCGATCACATAGCGCTTGCCCGTGATCTCAACGTCAACCGTATAATCCTGCTGGCCGAAGATCTCCAGACCGAACTCAGCCGCCGCGCTGTTGGAAAGGTTGATCTCTACCGGCACGTTGCGCAGCGTGACCGTATCGGTCGGGCTGAGCAGAATGGTGACGAACAGCCACACAAACACGGAAAAGATGAGAGAAACGATCATCAGCAGCTTATTGTCATAAATCAACTGATGCGCTAATTTGGCGATTCGCTTCATGCGTTGTCTCCTCCGTTCCGTTTCGCTTTGACGCGGTCAACCAGGCGGCCGAACCAGGAAGACTTGCGGCTTTCAAAGTTTTCAATCAGATCGCTCTGCAGCTTTTCGCGCAGTTCCGACGCGGTGATATCCCGCGTGATCGCGCCCTGCTTGACGATCGAAATGTAGCCGGTTTCTTCCGAAACGACCACGACCACGGCGTCGCTCTCTTCCGAAATGCCGAGCGCGGCGCGGTGCCGGGTGCCGAGCTCTTTATTGATGCCGGTGTTTTTGGTCAGCGGCAGAATACAGCCGGCAGCCAGAACACGGTCGTTGCGGATGATGGCAGCACCATCATGCAGCGGGGTCTTGGGGAAGAAAATGGTGCCGATCAGCTCCTGCGAGGCCGCGGCGTCGACCACCGTGCCGGTTTCAATGATCGACCCGAGCAGCGTTCTGCGTTCAAAAACGATGAGCGCGCCGATCTTTTTTTCGCTCATGGAGCTGACGGAGCGGCAGACCTCGGTAATCATGTTATTGAGCTGTTCCGCGTTTTTTTCGCGTTCCCGCTTGCCGAAGCTGACGACGCCCGAAAGACCGCTGCGCCCCATGCTTTCAAGCGCGTGGCGGATCTCCGGCGCAAAGATGATGATCAGAATAACAAGCGCATTGGAGGCAATGGTGTGGAACAGGTAAGCGCTGGCCTGCATCTGAAACAGAGAAATGAAGATGTAGGCAACGATAAACAGGATGATCCCCTTGAACAGCTGAATGGCGCGGGTCTCGCGCACGAGCTTGACCGCGCTGTAAAATACAAATGCCACCAGCAGAATATCCAAAAGATCAGACACGCGGAAGGATGTGATAACACCGCCTGCCTGAACGACAAAGTCTTTGATTTGGTCAAAATATCCCATTTAGTCTATGCCCCCATTCTGAACAATCATTTTAGCACAACTAATTTAATAAAATAAATAATTTTAATATAATTTATAATTTTTTAATATAAAAAGCTTCGACCGCGCTCGACACGAACCGAAGGCTCGCGCAAGGCATCAGCCGAAGCTTATCATTCAAAAGAAAATCAGAAGGCAAAGTATTTTTCGCGCTGTTTTTTCATGCGGCCGTGAATGGCCTTGAGCACGCGCGCTGCGTCCTCGTCGCCGCAGGCGTATTCACGCATCAGGCGACCCTCTTCATAGCAAAGCTCATCATGCAGCGGCAGGAAATTGACGTAAAGGAAATTCGCGTATTTCACCAGCCGCAGATCGCCGACCAGCCGATATTCCGCGCTGATGGTGTCGACCGCCACGCTGTAGGACTGATTGACGGAATCGATCAGCGCTTCGCGGGTGTTTTCGGGCGCAAAGACGATCGTGGAGCAAATGCGGCCGTTGCGGTTGTTGACGCTGCTGTGGCTGTCAGTGCTGCCGACGATGGGGCACTTGTGCCCCTTGGCGCATTGCTCATAATAGAACACGGTCTGGAAACCGTTCTGCTCAAAATAGCTTTCGCCGCCAAGCACTTCAAACGCGCTGAATTTGCGGTTGGCGAACAGCGCCTCGCTCAGCGCTTCCGGCACCTGATAGACGTTGCTGATCCAGTAAGGATGCGCAAAAATAGCCAGACCGCCGGCCTTTTTGATCTGCTCAAATTCCCACTGCGAGCAGGCATAGGCAAAGCGCTCAACGCCGGCCGGAATGTCGATGGTCTCGGCATAAGCGTCAATGGCCTGATAGAATTCTTCTTCGCTCATCTGGTCGGGGCAGTCCTCGATCGCAGAGCGGTTTTCTTTGACATCACAAACGCGCAGGTCATCGTCATCGCGGCGCACCAGCGCGTTGACGCTGTAAAGCCCGCCGAAATTGACGATATGCACGTCGTTGCGGTGGTCTTCATCCCCCTTGGGCAGGTGGACCTCTTCACCGGGCACGAGCGTGTATTCCAGCTCGACGTCTTAAGACGTCGAGCTGGAATACACGCTCG
>CAMJHI010000081.1 GCA_946405475.1 uncultured Clostridia bacterium | reverse complement strand
CTTTTCCATGATCGGCGACGGGCTCAGTCATGTGGGCTACGGCGCGCTGTGCGTGGCGGCCGCTATGGGCGCCGCGCCGCTGAAGGTCGCCATCCCCGTGGTGATCGTGTCGGCCTACTGCCTGCTGCGCATCAGCCGTTCGAGCCGCATCAACGGCGACTCGGCCATTGCGCTCATTTCCGGTACCGCCATTGCCGTGGGCGTGCTCACGGTGAAGCTGGCCGGCAACGTCAACATCGACGTGGGCAGCTACATGTTCGGCAGCATCGTCGCCATTGACAAAAACGACGTGGCCGTGAGCGTGATCATGTCCGTCGTGGTGCTGCTGCTTTACGTGCTGCTCTATAACGGCATTTTTTCCGCCACGTTCGACGAGAGCTTTGCCAAAGCCACCGGCACGCGGGTCGGCTTTTACAACACTGTGGTGGCGCTGCTCACGGCGGTGACCGTGGTGGTGGGCATGCGCCTGATGGGCGTCATCCTCATTTCCTCCCTCCTCATCTTTCCGTCGCTCACCTCCATGCGCGTGTTCCGCTCGTTCCGCGGCGTGGTGCTCTCCTCCGCCGCCGTTTCCGCGCTTTGCTTTTTTATCGGCTTCCTCGCAGCGTTCCACTTCGACCTGCCCACCGGCGCGACGGTCGTGGCGGTGAACGCGCTGGCGTTCCTTGCCTTTGTGATCGCGGGAAAAATCAAACGGGCAAAATGAATGCGGAATTATGAATGCGGAATTCGGAATTATTTGCGATCGGACGAGCTTTGCCGGAAGAACCAGCAAAGAGCAAAAGAGTATAATATTGCTTTTCTCTCGGCACGAATTTGGATCGCGCTTCCTGATGTGCTAAAACTTTCGGGCAAATGGATCAATACAATTCGGAGCGAAGCGACCCACAATTCCGCATTCCGAACTCCGAATTCCGAATTAAAAAAGAGCGCCGACAAATCAGCGCTCTTTCCGCAGAAATCACTTATTAAAACGTCATGTTTTCGCCGGTTTGCGCGCAGATCACTTTTTTGAACACGGCGATGCACGAGGTGGACACGCGCTTGTCCAGGTGCATGCTGCCGAAGAACCAGCGCTTGTATTCGCAGGAATTGTTCAGCTCGTCGAAATAGGCGTTGAGCCCCGTGATGTTCGCGGGCCGTTCGCTTTTCAGGCTCAGAAAGCTTTTGATTTTGGCGGGCGGCTCATGGGTGACGATGTAGTCGACCTTGCAGCCGCACTTTTCCATGTTTTCCAAGCCCTCGGTCATTTCCGCGCTGCTCGGCGCTTCCCGGCGCGACCAGGCGCCGTTTTCAAACAGCAGGTCGATGTCGGGGCTTTCGCCGCCGCCCATGGTGAAATAAGTTTCGCCCTCGATCGAAAAGATCTGACCGCGCATGAGGTGGTACAGGTTGCCGCTGATGTTGTGCGCCTTGCCGCCGCAGAACACGCCCACGTCGTATTCGTCCAGCAGGTCGAAGCCCTCGTGCGTGCCGTCGATGAAGCAGATGTTCCATTTCTTTTTGCCCAGCCGGCGCAGCGTTTTTTCTTCCGCGGCGCTTCCGTCCCACACAAAGCCGAAGTCGCCGCACACGATGAGCGTGTCGCCTTTTTTGAGCCTGATGGCCTCCAGCCGGTCCAGATCGCCGTGGAGGTCGCCGGTGATATATACCATATCTGCTCGTTCCCTTCTGAGAAGTTTCCGGTTATTTCGCCATAAACCGTTTCTATCATACTACATCTTGTGAGGTCTTGTCTATGAAAAAAGCAATAATTTTTCTGCTGGTCGTTCTGACCGTTTGTTCCGGCGCGTTTTCGCTGCCGGCCGCGGCGCTTTACAACGAAGACGTGACCGTGGTGAACGAAAAAAGAGAAAAGGTGCCTTACAAGATCCAGACCCCGCGCTATTACATCGAAAGCCTCGACACGGGCGCGGTGCTGTTTGCCAAAAACGAAACCGAGCACTGCGCGCCGGCGTCGCTGACCAAGATCATCACCGCCATCGTCGCGCTGGAAAACTGCGAGGATCTGACCACCGTCATCGAGGTGCCGGAGCGCTGCGTGCGCATGCTTGACAACACGGGCAGCTCGCTGGGCGGGCTGAAGATCGGCGAAAAGCTGTGCATGAAGGACCTGCTGGCCTGCCTGCTCATCGCCTCGGCCAATGAGGCCGCCACCACCATCGCCGATTATATCGGCGGCTCTTACGAGCATTTTATTGAAATGATGAACGAAACCGCCGCGCGGCTGGGCTGCGCCGACAGCCACTTTGTCAACGCGCACGGGCTGGATGAAGACGGGCACTATTCCTGCGCGAAGGATATGGTCGCGTTCACCCGGCACGCGCTGACCTTCCCCATTTTCAAAGAGATCACCGCCCTGACCGAATATGAGCTGCCGCAGACCAACCTGCAAAAGCCGCGCAAGATCCGCACGACCAATTTCATGATGCTCAAGGGTTACCGCGAATACTATCTGGAACAGGCCAAGGGCGTCAAGACCGGCTCCACCAGCAACGCGGGCAAGTGCGTGGTGACCACCGCCGTGAAGGACGGCTACAGCTACATCTGCGCCATGATGGGCGCGCCGTTTTACGATTATGACAACGACGGCTACGACGAAAACTTTGCTTTTATGGACGCGAAGGCCATGCTCACCTGGACGTTCAAAAACATCCGCCTGAAAACCATTGCGCCCACCAGCCAGATCGTGACGGTGGCCGACGTCAAATATGCCAGCGGCGTCGATCACGTGCGGCTCGTGCCCAAAACGGATTATATGGCGCTCGTGCCCGACAGCGTCAACGCGGCCAGCGTGCTCATCGAGCCGGTGGCGGGCACCCTGCCCGAAAAGCTCGAAGCGCCGCTGAAAAAGGGCGATGAGATCTGCGACGCCGTGGTCAAACAGGCCGACCAAGAGATCATGCGCATCAAGCTTGTCGCGGCCGAAAACGTGAAGCGCAACCTGTTTTTGTTTGTGTTCGGCAAGCTGGGCGAATTCACCCACACCGGCGTGTTCAAGGTGTTCCTTGCGCTCGCCGCGCTGGTCGTCATCGGCCTGCTCGTCCTGCGCGCCTACAACGAAAACAGCCGCCGCAAGCGCAAGATCAGAACCGTCAATTACCGTGACGTGCGGAAAAAATAAACACTGAAAAAAGCGAGGGAACTGCTCATGTTGACACCGAAGATCGGCGTGCTGAAGGATATGTACCACCAGCTTCGCAAATACTGCGTGCTGGAATCGGTTCAGTTGGACAACTGGGAATACCGCAAGGGCCGTTTTGACAACGGCATTTACACCATGGGGCGCGAGGCCGTGCCGTTTCAGCGGGGCGGCCGCTGGCAGGCCGGGTATGACGAGGCGCACTTTTTCACCACCGCCGTCACCGTGCCCGAAAGTATGGCCGGAAAAGAGCTGCGGCTGGAATTCAACGTCGGCGGCGAAGCGCTCGTGCGCGTGAACAACGAGATCGTCGGCTCGGTCTCCACCTGCAACCACGCGCCGGAACGCGGCACGATCCTGCTGAACCAGCCGTTCGACGCGGGCGATAAGCTGAACATCCGGCTGGAGGCGGGCGTCAATTCCATGGATTTCTGCGACAAGGCCATGGACGGCGCCGCGTTTGACACCTATGATTTTGAAACGGCTTATCTCTGGACGCCCGACAAAACCTGCGAAGGCTACTGGTTCGATCTGGAGGTCGCGTTTGAAGCGCTGAACTATATCAAAGACGAGCACATCAGAAGCCTCGTCTATGCTGCCATTGACGACAGTCTGCATGAGGTCGATTACGATTTTGACGAACCGGCCGTGCGCCGCTCGATCGCCCGCGCCCGCAAGCTGTATGCCGAGCGCATCAAAAAAATCCCGTGGGCGGCGACCTCGCGCGTGATCCTCACCGGTCACAGCCACATCGACGTGGCGTGGCTGTGGCGCATTCAGGAAAGCATCCGCAAGAGCGCGCGCACGTTTTCCAACGTGGTCTCGCTCATGGATCAGTACCCCGAAATGACCTTCGGCCAGAGCCAGGCGGTGCTTTACCAGATGGTGAAGGATCACTACCCGGAGCTGTACGAACAGATCAAAGAAAAGGTCGACGCCGGTCAGTGGGATATCTGCGGCAACGTGTGGGTCGAGGCCGACACGAACATCGCCTCGGGCGAAGCGCTCATCCGGCAGGTGCTCTACGGCACCGAATTTTTCAAAAAAGAATTCGGCTCGGTTTCCAAAACCTACTGGCTGCCCGACTGCTTCGGCTTCACCTGGGCGCTGCCCCAGATCATCAAACGCTGCGGCATGACCAACTTCATCACCTCCAAGCTCAGCTATAACGACACCAACAAGTTCCCCTTCAATATGTTCCGCTGGCAGGGCAACGACGGCACGCAGGTGCTCGCCCACCTGATGCGCCCGAGCTACAACGGCATGTTCTCGGTCAGCGAGCTGATGACCGCCGACAACGAGTGCAACAACAAAGAGCTGCTCGACACCGCCATGGGCATGTACGGCTACGGCGACGGCGGCGGCGGCCCGACCTACTGGATGCTCGAGCGCGGGCGGCGGCTGCAAAGCTTCCCCGGCCTGCCCAAGGCCGAGATCGGCCACGTGGACGGCTTTTTTGAAGAGACCGCCAAGCACAAAAGCGCCCTGCCGGTGTGGAACGGCGAAATGTATTACGAAAACCACCGCGGCACCTTCACCAGCCAGGCGTTCGTGAAAAAGAACAACCGCAAAGGCGAGATCGCGCTGGTGCAAAACGAAATGCTCAGCGTGCTGGCCGGTTTCACGGGCGGTTACACCTACCCGAAGCAGCGGCTGGAAGCGGCGTGGCGCGTGCTGATGACCAACCAGTTCCACGACATTCTGCCCGGCACCTCCATCCACCCGGTGTTTGAGGACTGCAAGCAGACCTACGCCGCCCTGCGCGCCGAAAACGCCGCGCTGCAGTCCGACGCGCTTGCCGCGCTGAACACCGCCGTCAGAACCGACGGCGACAGCCTGATCTGCTGGAACATGACCAACACGCCCTACACCATGCCGATCACCTTTGAGGCGAAAAGCCGCGAACAGGTGCCGGTGGATGACAAGGGCTGCGCTTATCCCTTTGCGTTTGAAGAAAAGGACGGCAAGCTGCTTTGCACCTTCACGCCCGACGAAGTGCCCGCCATGGGCCTGAAAGTGTTCGCTTTCGGCGCCGCCGAAAGCGCCGCGCCCGCCGTGGCGGCCGAACCGACCCGGCTCGAAAACGAAAAGCTGCGCGTGCTCTTTGACGAACAGGGCGTGATCCGCAGCATTTACGATAAAGTCAACGACCGCGAGACCCTTGACGGCAGCGGCAACCTGCTGAGCGTTTCGCTGGATAAATGCGTGCACGAGACCGCGTGGAACCTCGAAACCAACTACCGCAAAAAGATGTGGCTGCTCAAAAAGGTCAAGAGCCTGCGCGTGCTCGAATCCAACGCGCAGCGCGGCGTGATCGAGATCGTGCGCACGTTCAACAAATCCACCATCACCCAAAAGATCATCCTCAACGCGGGCAGCGACGTGCTGCTGTTCGACACCGAGGTCGACTGGCATGAGACCGACAAGGTGCTCAAGGCGGCGTTCGACGCGGCAGTCATCGACACCGACGCGACCTACAACATCGCCCACGGCGCCATCCGCCGCCCGACGCACTGGAACACGAGCTTCGACTTCACCCGCTTTGAAGTGGCGGCGCACAAATGGGCCGACCTGTCCGAGGGCGATTACGGCGTGAGCATCCTCAACGACTGCAAGTACGGCTACGACATCCACAACAGCCGCATGCGCATCACGCTCATGCGCGCCCCGACCTGCCCCGACCGCACGGGCGATCACGGCGTCAACACCTTCGTTTACGCCTATTATCCGCACAAATTCCAGTGGCAGCAGGCGCAGACCGTCGAAAACGGCGTCATGCTCAACATGCCGCCCATCACCGCCCTCGTCGGCAAACAGGACGGCCAACTGGAAAGCGGCGCAAGGTTTATGGAGATCAGCGCCGACAGCCTGACCGTGGAATGCTTCAAGCCCGCGCAGAACGGCAAGGGGTATATCCTGCGCGTCGCCGAGCAAAAGCACGGCCGCGGCAAGGCCACGGTGAAGCTTTTCAAGCCCTTCCGCAGCGTGACGGAATGCAACATGATCGAAGAAAACGAAGAAACGCTCGCCAAAAACGCCGAGAGCTTTTCGTTCAAATTCCGGCCGTATGAGGTCAAGACGTTCCGCGTGGTGTTTTGATCGGAATTTGTCGGGCTGACGCCCGAAGCCGATAGCTGATAGCCGATAGCCGACAGCGATTTGCTATCCGCTATTTGCTATCCGCTATCCGCTTATCTGAGGTAATTGCTTATGACTTTTGAAGAATTGTTCGGCGCGGCAAAGTTCGTTGCCGCGAGCAGCGAATGCGTTGCGCCCGTGTTCCGAAACACGGTGACGCTCCATGAAAAACCGTCGCAGGCGGTCATCACCGTGTGCGGGCTCGGCTTTTTTGAGATGGAGATCAACGGTCAGCCCATCACCGCCGACCGCTTCGTGCCGCTGAACAGCCATTATCATCATTATGACGACTGCTACTGCTACAAAAACTTCGGCGAGGAGCTGGCGTTTCGCATTTACGCCTGCCGTTACGACGTGTCCGCTTTGCTGAAAGCGGGCGAAAACGTGCTGACCTGCACCGTCGCGCCGGGGTGGTATTTCCGCTACGGCGAACCCAAGCTGTGCTGGAAGCTGAACGCGGACGGGCAGGAGTTTTTCAGCGACGAAACCGCCTTGTGGCGCGGCAGCGGCATGACCGCTTACAGCATCACGAAAGGCGAGGATTACGACTTCAACCTGTCGCACGGCGATTGGCAGCCGGTCAGGATCGTTGACGCGCCCGAGAGCAATTACGGCCTGAGCGACTGCCCGGCCGACCGCGTCATCCGCGCCCTTCAACCGAAAAAAATTGCCGAAACCGATTCGGCCGTGCTGTATGACTGCGGCGAAAACATCACCGGCAGCCCCGTGTTCACCGGCGGCAAAGCCGGTCAGACCGCTGCCGTGCGGTTTGCCGAAAAGCTCAATGAAGCCGGTCTGATCGACGACGACTGCACCTACGGCCAGCACCTGACGTTTGTCTGTGACGGCGAAAAGCGCGACGTGCGCCTGCGCTTCACGTGGGCGACCTTCCGTTATTTTGAAGTGACGAAGGGCGTTGACCCGACGACCGTGGAGGTCATCCACACCGATCTGCCGCTCACCGCCGCCTTTGAAAGCGACAACGCCGTGCTCAACGGCCTGTTCGATATTTACGTGCGCACGCAGCTTGACAACATGCACGCGGGCATCCCCTCCGACTGCCCGCATTTAGAGCGCCGCGGCTACACCGGCGACGGGCAGCTCACCTGCGAAACGGTCATGCTGCTGTTTGACGCGAAAGCCTTTTACCGCAAGTGGATGGCCGACATTTCCGACTGTCAGGATCGTGTTTCCGGCCACGTGCAATATACCGCGCCCTACGTGCAGAGCGGCGGCGGACCGGGCGGCTGGGGCTGCGCCATCGCCGAGGTGCCGTATGTGTTCTATAAAATTTACGGCGACCTGACGCCCGCAAAGCAGTATTTCGATCAGATGCTGCGCTATTTCGATTACCTCGAAGCGCACAGCGAAAACGGCTTTGTCGTTTCCGACCAGCCGGATCAATGGTGTCTGGGCGACTGGTGCGCGCCGGATTCCGGGCGTCACGGCGGCCGGCCCGCCATGGCGGATGAATACGTCAACAACTATTTTTATATCAAAACGCTCAACCGCGTCATCGAGCTGGCAAAGCTCATCGGGCGCGAAGAGGTCATCCCCGATCTGGAAGCCAGAAAGCAGGAGCGCGTCAACGCGATCCTTGCAAAATATTTTGATGAAACGACCGGCAACTTTGATGAAGACAAAAACAGCGCCAACGCTTTCGCGCTGGATCTGGGGCTGGGCGACGAGCGCACGCTGAAGAATTTAGCCGACAAGCTCGACAAGACCGGCTGCTTCGACAGCGGCATTTTCGGCACCGATTTAGTGGTAAAGGTGCTGTTTGAAACCGGTTATGAACAGCTTGCGACCCGCCTGCTCACAAATGAGGAGCACCCGTCGTTCGGCTACATGCTCAAAACGGGCGCGACCACCATCTGGGAGGATTGGCTCAACCCCCGCTCCATGTGCCACCCGATGTTCGGCGCGCCGGTGCGCTATCTGTTCTATGACCTGCTCGGCATCCGGCAGGCGGACGGCGCGGCGGGTCTGACCGCGTTTGTCATCGACCCCAAAAACAGCAGCCTTGTTCAGCGCCTCAGCGGTCATATCCGCACCGCGGGCGGCGAGCTGGCCGTGACAATAGACTGGAGCAAAAAAGCCCTGACCGTCACCGTGCCGAAGGACACTGCCGTGTTTTTCGGCGGCGAACGGCTGAAGCCCGGCGTCAACAATCTGAAACTGTGAGGGGAAACAACATGAAAAAGACCATCTGCCTTCTGCTGACCGTGTGCCTGGCGGTGACGGCGCTCGTGCTGCCCGCCGCGGCGAACCGCGCGGACGATCTGCAGCTTGCCGTCGCGT
>CAMJHI010000080.1 GCA_946405475.1 uncultured Clostridia bacterium | reverse complement strand
AAAGAGAATTTCCAGATCATGTTCGGCAACCAGCCGTTCCGTCAGATCCTGATCTCCGGCATCCTGCGCAGCCCCATCCAATTGCTGTCGATCGTTGCCATGACGCTGGTCATGTATTATTTCTTCAACAACGACATTGGCGCGACGCTGTTTGTCGATGGTGCGCTGAACATTTCGCTCGTGCTTAAAATCGTCGTTCTCGTCGTCGGCCTGTTCGGCGGCATGATCGGCTTCCCGCTCTGCGTACCCAATCTGATCAAAAAATTTGAAAAGAAAAAGCTCTACAACTTCTTCTCGGTGATCGGCGCGATCCCCTTTGCCCTGATCTTCGTTTTCTTCCTGATCTCCAAGGGCGACGTTCTCACCTGGGGCGGCATGATCGTGCTTTCGGTGCTGTTCTTCATGGCAGCTTCCTCCATGGGCTCCCTCAACGTGCTGCAGTCCGTTATGATCGCCGACTGTGTCGACCATGAGGAATACCACACCGGCAACCGACCGGACGGCGTGTTCTTCTCCGGCCAGTCGTTCATCACCAAGCTGTCGGCCGGTATCGCTTCGCTGATCTCCGGCGCGGTTTACGCCATCGTCGGGTTCTCCGATAAGAACGTGGCGCTGCTGAACAATGCGCTGGTCAACGGCGCTGTCTTCAAAACCGATTATTACAAATTCGCCGCGGCGATGTTCTTCCTCATTTCCATCCCGCCCGCCATCGGCATGCTGCTTTCGGCCATCCCCACTTCCAAATACGCGCTGACTGACGACGAGCACACCCGCATCCTCAACGAGCTCAACGCCAAGCGCAGCGCCAATCAGCAAGACGAATAAACAAAATCATTTCAGCGGGTCGGGTGAACTCCCGGCCCGCTTTTTCACAGGCAATCAAAAAGAACGGCTCTGCCCGCTCCTGATGGAACAGGCAGAGCCGTTTTGTTGTTTGATGATCAGCCGCCGATTTTGTCAGCCAGCAGCTTGAACAGCGAACGGATCAGATTGATCGGGCTGGTGAGCTTGCCCATGACGTCATTCGTGCCCCACAGGCGGTAGGCGGTGTTGCCCTTGCGAAGGCTCCAGCTCAACAGATAGAACTGTGCGGCGGTGGTGCCGTCGCCGTTGTCGGATTTGACCGTGAGGGTGCCGAAGAGGGGAGCGGTGACGGGCACGTCAAGCACGAAGCCGTCCATGCTGTAATTCCGCACGGGCACGCCGTTGATGAGAACCTGATCCACCTTGGTGAAGCGGCCGAGATCGACGCGCAGGTCCTTTGACGTGTTTTCTTCCGGCAGCAGGTCGAGCACCTGACGCACGATGTAATCATAGCCCTTCTGGCTGGGATGCGTGCCGGTGAAGGTGTTGTCCTTGAAATCACCCAGCAGCGACCAGTCGTTTTCGGCGGCGAGGGTTTCGGTGTTGGCCACGTCGGCATACAGCACGCCGTATTTCTTCTGCCACTGTTCATAATGGCGGTTCATGCCGTCGGTGATGACGGAAAACAGCGAGCCGAGCGGGAAGAGCGTGTCGTCGGTGATGGTGAGCTGGTTGACCACGTTGAACGAACCGACCATCACGATGGTCGCGTCGGGGTTGAGGTCAAGGATGGTTTCGAGCAGCTGGGTGTAGTGCTGTTCCCAGTATTCGTAGCCGAACTTCATCTCTTTGATCGCTGTTTCAAGCAGCGCCTTGATCGCGTCCGCGCTGCTCAGATCGAAGCTCAGCCCGTCCTTGAGCATGCCGCCGTTGCTTACGATGCGGTAGGCGCGGTAGAAAATATCGCACATGCCAAGCTGTACGGTGATCAGATCGGCTTTTTTGATCAGCTCAATGATGTTGCCGCACTGGCCGCATTCGCCCTCTTTATAAACGTGTCCCTCGCGTACGCCGTCGAACGAGCCTTCATAGCCAAAGTACTGCAGCATATCGCCGTAATAGGCGTAGTTGAGCTTTTCATCCTTGAATCCGTCGTCCACGCCGAGCAGGTCAAGCATCATGGCCACGGTCATGCCGGGGTAGCAGCAGGGCCAGAAGGTGGCGTTCGGATCGGCCATGTCTTCCGGCATGGTGCAGCCGACCGCCTCGGCGATCTGCGTGGGCACGGCGCCCTTGACGTTGCGCATGTAGTACAGGTCGTACTGGCCGCCCTCCGCTTTATCCTGGTCGAGATAGAAGCCGTCCGACCCGCAGCCGCGCGAGATCGAGTCGCCGATGGCGAGGTAGCCGCCCTCTTTACCGTATTGCCGCACGGTCTCCTTCGTGGCGGCAAACGCCGGCACGGCGCAGGGGATGAGCAGCAGCGCCGTCAATGTGACGGCAACCAGCTTTTTCATGGTAGATTTCATAAACGTACCTCCTGAATTACTTGATGATCCTGCTCAAGAAGAATTCTTTCTTCTCGGGTGTGTCGAGGGAGTGAACGGGTTTTATCTGTGCGGCTGAGGCGCCTGCCTCCACGCAGCGCTGCGCCCAGGCGGCGTGCGTGCCGGGGGCGAGCTTCTGCACCGTCAGCCGGCCGATAAACTTTTTGGCGCGCTGGCTCTCATAGCGTTTGTTGCATTGTCCCATCAGGGCTTCCAATTCGTCAATGCAGTCGTTTTCGTCCGCGGGCAGCTCACATTCCGTGACGAAGGCGTAGCGGTTGGGCAGAACGCTTTCATCCTGATAGAACAGCCAGTTTTCCAGCCTCACGGCGTGCGCTTTTTCAAACAGCTCCACGCAGGTGCGCGCGTCCTCCGCGCTGAATTTTTCGCCCGCCACGTTGAACAATTGCCCCTTGCGGCGCACAAAGCTGATGCGCGGGCACCGGCCGTTGAAGCCTTTGACCTCGATCACGTCCTTCAGCCGATAGCGGTAGAGCCCAGCGGCAGTCGTGATGAGGATCTCGTATTTTTCGCCGGCTTTGAGCTGGTCGAGCGTGAGAAATTCTTCGCTTTCGCTGTCCGCCGGAACGAATTCATAAAAACAACTGTCGGTGAGCAGCTGCATCTCGGTGCTTTCCAGCTCGGTCACGGCGGCGACCAGACCTTCGGACGCGCCGTAGATCGAGTAATCGAACGGAATGCCCTTGGCGAACGATTTCACATAATCCGCCGCCGATTTGAACGAGGCGTTGCCGATGCCGCAGATGACGGTCAGGTTCGGCCACAGCCGCTTGAGCAGCGTTTCGTCGAAGCCCTGCTCAAACTGCTTGCGCAGGTATTCGCCGCGCTTTGGCATCGGGCGCACGTGGCGCAGCAGCTCGGCGCGCACCTCTGGTTTGAGGTCGATGCTGTCGCTGATGGTGCCGTTGGCGATATCGTCCACGATCACCGGCCAGTGCTCTTTCAGATAGGCGAGCTGGCTGACGTTGACCGTGAGAAACACCGAAAAAATGAAGGAAACGTCCTCGTCGGCCAACGCGAAGCGGTAGATGCTGTAAACGTAGTCGCCGTCATGCATGTCGAACAGCTTTTTGGTGGGCACGGTGAGAATGTAGGGGTAAAACCGCCCGTATTCCCGCGCGCCGATCTCGGCGATGTTGCTGCACGGCAGGCCGTTGGGCAGCGTTTCGTTGGTGGCGGGGGAGAGGAACACCCCGCGCCCGGGTTTATAGCGCTTGCCCTGCCGTTTGAGCTCCTGCGCGCCCAGCGCCAGCGCCCGCGTCCAGGTGTATTTGACATAGGCTTTCAGCGACGCGTCGGTGGCAGGGATGTATTTCGGCACGCCGGAAGAACCGGACGTGCGCGAAAAGCCGAGCACTTTCGCGCTTGACAGCACGTTCGGCTCACCGTTTTTCACCCGTTCAAGCTGTGCGGCGTAATCCTCATAGGTCGAGGGCGGCACCAACCTGCGGTAATCGGCCAGCGAGCGGATCTCATCAAAATGATGCGCCCGGCCGAATTCCGTCGAGCGATTGGCTTTTATGATCTTTTTGAGCAGCGCTTCGTTTTCGGCAAAGGGCGCTTGGCAAGCGGCCTGTAAATGCCGCAGGCTTGCGTTGCCCTTGGCTACCATAATGCGCATGGCTGCGCCGGTCAGAATTTTACGAATCATGTTCATTCACCCTATAAAATTATAACACAGGCGCGCGGATATTTCAATGCTTTGCGATTTTGATTTTGTGCTTTTCCGCACGGATCGGTAAAATTCTGTTGGTGAACAGAAAAATTATCAAAATTCCTTGACATCTTAAAAACAAACTGATATTATCATTTTGAAACCAAGAAAAAGAAGGGCAGATCGGGAGGACCGGACGATGACGAAAGATTCTCTGCTTCTTTTTATGAAACGGATCCTGGCAAACGGCACAGAAGAAAAATCGAAAATGGTGCTCAATCAGCTCAAAGAGATCCTGAGCGAGCAAAAGGCCGATAACGCCATGATCGCGCTGATCGATGAAACGCTGAAAAGTCTGCCGGAAGCGAAGACGGCCTCACATGCGGACAGCTTTTCAGAGGCGGATCTTCAAATCGCTTTTCGCCGCGCGGCCGACAGAAAGCGGCGCGAGATGGAAGCGGCTTACTACGGGAGATGCAGATAAATGGCTAACTATATGGATCAGGTCTATGCCGCGGCTGACGGCGTTCTTCTGTCCTACGCTGGTCAGGACGTTTCTCTGAAAATCACCACCAAACTCGGTTATATGCCGATCCATACCATCGGCAAAGGCGCTCTGATGGATTCGGATAAGCTGCAGCAGGTGATCGTGCCGGTCGGTGTGCGCCGCATCGGTGAGAAGGCTTTTTTTGGTTGTAAGAATCTGAAAAAGGTATATCTTCCCGATTCGGTGGTTGAGGTTGCTTCCTGCGCTTTTTGCGGCTGCCACGCGCTCAGGGAACTGATCCTTTACGATATGAAGCTGACCGGTCAGCAGTATCAGAGCCTGGTTTCATCCGGCCTTCGGGTGAACGGCTCAACGCTTCTGCTTTCCGATTTTCCCGACGATAAATTTCTGAAAGATCTCGTTGCCTCTACCAGTGCGTCGCCGGCCAATCCGCTTCCGTTAGGCCTGAAGCAGTTGTTCACTTCTTATTCGTTGGAGGATGAAAAGGGCTCCGGGTCGATCGATCGAAATCTGCAGGTTTACACGGTCGGCGGGGCGGAACAAAAGACCATGACCGAGCGTGAGGCGTTCCGCAGCAGTATGAGCGGCGGATTTGCGCAAACAGACGCCAAAACCGAAGAAGACAACGACGCATTTGAGAAAAAAGACATATTTCCGATAATTGTCAGAACCGCATTGTTCACCATTGACGACAGCCGGACGATACACCGCGACGGCGCGGTGATTGTGACAGCCGTGATCCATTTCGGTTACCATTTCTGGCAGTCGCAGGTGCCGATCGTCTGCAACGGAAATCAATACAGCATCTACCGGCGGCACTATCTGACCGCTGAACAGAACCTTTGCTACATCAGAAGAGACGTTGCCGTGTTCAGCGGGGACGGAACCGTCACAAATCAAGAGGAGGCCAGGGAAGTCTATGCCAGATACAAACTGCTGTCGATCCTGTAGCGCTGACGAACGAGCGCGTGTCATCGATATTCTCGGCAAGCCGGTTCGGATCAAGGACTATGTGTGCTCGCCGGATGGCAGAACATATCGGAAAAAGCCGGAGAAAAACTCGGTCTATTTGTCTGTTTGTCCCACGTCCCTTTGCCGCGGTCACTGCGCGTTCTGTGTGGCTACGCACACCAATGAGAACCGCAGGCTGAACATCGAAGCCTTTGCCGGTGTGATGAAACGCCTCAAAGAGCAGGATCTCATTCACGCCGTGAAAATCACCGGCGGCGAACCGTTTGACGACGTCGGGCTGCTCAATGAGGTGATCGGTGTGCTGTTCGACACGTTCGGCTTCGGGCTGACCGTTTCGATCAGCACAAACGCCATGCGGCTGGAACGGCTGCATGAGGTCAAAGATCTTTCTTACGTGGAAACGATCCACGTCAGCCGCCATCATTATGACGACGCGGTCAACCGGGCGATCTTCGGCGGGGCCGACGTTCCCTCCGGCGCAAAGCTCAAAGAAATCGTTTCCGCCGTTTCTTTTAAGGATCTGTTTGTCTTTAACTGCATGCTTTTGAAGGATCATATCAATTCGCCGGAGGACGCGCACCGCATGCTTGATTTTGCCATTGAAACCGGCGTGCCGAAGGTCGGCTTTATGACCTGCATGCCCGTCAACGCTTACGCGCAGCAGCAGACGATCCCGTTTGAGAGCGTGCTGAATGAGGATGATCCCGCCCTTTTGTTTACGCGGGCGTTTTACGATTATGAGTTCTGTCACTGCCGTGACGGCGTTTACGTTTCGCCGAACGGCAGCCTCATCGAGTTTTACGGCCGCTGCACGAAAATGGATGATCCCGGCTATTCACGGGGTCTGGTTTATGATGCTGACAATCATCTGAAGCTCGGCTTCAGCGGTGCGGTCATTGTTTGAATCAGAGAGCAGGTGACACGGTGCAGGTTGAAGCTGTGGTCCAGCGGTTCAAAATGGAACTGCTGCGCAAGATGCCGTTTTACGGCGACATTATCATGCGTCTGCCGTTCGTCGAAAACCCGAAGATTCCTACGGCGTGTACTGACGGCGGCAAGATCGAGTATAATCCGGCGTTTTTTCAGCCGATGACGGTCGGTCAGATCAATTTTGTCCTGATGCACGAAGTGTTTCACGTGCTGCTGTTTCACTGTTCACGGCATGGCGAACGGCGGCCGGATATTTGGAATACGGCGGCGGACATGATCGTGAACAGTATGCTCATGGACTTGTCGTCGGCCATGAGGAATGCTTCTATTCCTTTTGAACGGCCGAAGAATGGCATCTATTCCTGGGTCGAAACAGGGGATACCGTTGAAAATGTTTACGAAAAGCTGCTGCAGGACAACAAAGCGAATGGTAACGAGAAGGTAAAGAATACCGTGCTGGTCAAAAGCCGCAATTCAAGGAATCCCGAAGAGGTCGTCGCGCCTCATGACGTGATCCTGTCTGCCGGGGAACCTGACGACGCGTCCGGTTCGAGCATGGCTCAGACAGAAAGCCTCAGTGAACAGGCGGTGCGGCAGATCATCCGCGAGGCCGCTTCAGCCAACCGCGGCAGCATCGGCAGCTATTTTGTGCCGGAGCAGATTTTCCGCCTTGTCGAAAGCAGGCGCATCAAATGGCAGACGCTCCTGCGCGATTTCTTTATGGAAACGCACAGCGACGAGGCGTCCTACACGACGCCGGAGCGAAAGTATATTCACATGGACCTCATTTTGCCCGGTCACGGCATGGACGACGAAAAGATCGAAGCGATCTGGGCGTTTGTTGATTCCTCCGGCTCCATCGGGCATGACGAAATGAATCAGTTCCTCACGCAGCTTTACCGCATCGCGCATCAGTTCAAATGTACGTTCCATCTTTGTTACTGGGATACGCAGGTGACTGACGTTTACAGGAATATTAACGACGAAGAAGAGATTTTCAAAAGCCTGCCGAAGCATTCCGGCGGCACCGACATCAACTGTGTTTATCGCTGGCTGAGGGACAACAAGGTCAGACCCGACGTGATGCTGATCCTGACCGACGGCTATTTCGGCTCGTTGGATCGCGGCCTGTTTACTCCTTCTTTGGGCAAAAAAACGATCCTCGTTCTGAGCGGCTCGATCCCGATCAGCGACGAGATGAAAAAAATGGGAAAGATCGCAAGGCTGGAGGGATCATAATGGCGTTTTCATTCAAGAAATATCGGCTCCCACAGGTTCTGACAGAACCGGAGCTTTACAAAATGGCGGAGCATTACGGCTGTTCCACCGGCTATGCAAAAGGAATCAGTTCGTTGTTTTGGATGGTTTTGTCTGCTGTTATTTTTATGAGTTTTGTGGGTGCCTTCTTTATGACCTGGCATGGAATCTGGGATAATGGCTATTATGTGCTCATTATTATTTTAATCATTTTTATGGGCATTTTTGCATTATCTCTACGGGATTTTATAAAAAAACAAAAGAAAAGAAAACAGATACAAGCAGACCTGAGCGACGGGCGCGTCTTTCTGAAAAGAACAAAGATCACGGCTATCAAGATCAACTACGATGCGGAAGACTGCGATACCCAAGACATTTATTTTAGCGACGGGACTCGTTGGATGGATGCACCTTACTCGTTGCATGCAAACGATCGTAAAACAAAGACGGAGCCCGGCATGATCTGTTATTTTCTGTGTGTCGACAAAAACATCGTGTTTGTGTTTTTGGAACATGAAACGACCCTTTCCGGCGAGGTGCAGGCAAGAGTGATCGACGCGACGGGGCAGAACGGCTGAAGAAAAGAGGGGCAACCATGACCATCAAAGAATTCGGAGAATGTCTGGAATATAACATCGAACACAACATCAAGCACGCCATTCTGGGGCTGGGCGCGCCCGGCGTGGGCAAATCGCAGGTGATCCGGCAAATCGGCAACAAGTACGGCTTCAAGGTCATTGATATCCGTCTGGCGCAGATGAGCGAGGTGGAGATCGGCGGCCTGATCTACCCCAACGCCAGCCGCACCAAAACCGTCTGGCTCTCGCCCGAGATCTTGCCCGACGAAGAGCGCGACGGCAAAAACACCATCCTGCTGCTGGATGAGATCACCTCCTGCACCAAGAGCACACGTCTGAACTCCAGTC
>CAMJHI010000079.1 GCA_946405475.1 uncultured Clostridia bacterium | reverse complement strand
AAAGGTGGTGCCGCAGTTTTATTCCATGGTGATCTGCTCCAAGCGCATCCGTGAAGTGACCGACCTTGAAAACGAACAATTCTCCGGCCGCGATGATATGCCGGAACGAGTCGGCATACAGATGGAACACGCTCAGTTTGCTTACAACGTCAGGCCGGTGCTCAACGACGTGACGATCGATATTAAGCCCGGCGAGCGCGTCGGCATCGTGGGTGCGTCCGGTGCCGGCAAGACCACGCTCATTCGTTTGCTGCTGGCCTTGATCACGCCGCAGAGCGGCACGCAGACTTACATAACCGAAACCGGAACACAGCCTGTTGAACCGGATTCAAGGCGTTTTATCTCCTACGTGCCTCAGGGCAACACACTGCTTTCCGGCACGATCGAACAGAACCTGCGCAACGGCAATGCCGAAGCGACCGAAGAGGATTTGTGGGCTGTTTTGAAAGCGGCCGACGCCGACGGCTTTGTGAAGAACCTGCCGGACGGTCTGGACACCGTGCTGTCAGAGCACGCCGGGGGCATTTCCGAAGGTCAGGCGCAGCGGCTTTCCATCGCCCGCGCGCTGCTTAAAAACAGGCCGCTGCTGATCCTTGACGAAGCCACCAGCGCGCTGGATGAGCAGACGGAAGCGACGGTGCTGGATGGCATTTCCCGATATTCCAACCGTACCTGTATGTTTATCACGCATCGCCGCTCGATGCTGAAATATTGCGACAAGGTGCTGGAATTGAGTGAAGACGGATACGTAACCATGAGAACGCTGGACCACAGCGCCGCCGAATAAAACGAATTTCCGGAGGGGATCATGATGACGACCACGATGAAAAAAGCCATTCTTCTGCTTTTGGCTGCGTGCCTGCTGCTGACCACAGCGGCGTGCGGCAAGCCGACGACGGCCGCCGAAACAACGACCGTGCCCGAGGCGGGCGAAGAAACCGCCGCAGCGCCGGAAGAAGATTCTTCCGCAGTCGAGGAAACCTCTGAAGCAGCCGAAGATGATTTGTCGGCTTATCCTGTCAGCCTGCTGGGGCAAAGCGTGAAGGCATACAAAGAGCAGTACGTTACCATCGAGGGCGACACCTTTTTTGAGGGCGCCTGTCAATACGAGATCGACAGCCTGTTCCCCAAAGTATTTTACTTAACGTCATCGGTGCAGACCGACGCTTACAACGCGCAGACCTTCCGGAACGACGCCGTGTTTGAAACGCTCTACACGGCTGCCGACACGGAGCTTTATCCCGAACTGAAAACCGGGCTGTCCTACGGCGAGTACGCCGGGAAATTTTACGCCAGCCCCTGCACCTATAAAGAAGAATACGCCAGCTATTCTTCTACCTTCAAGCTTGATGTCAACGGCAGACCGGCAACGGTTTATTTGTTCTTCTGGGATGCAAATTCCGTCTGCCGCTCGATTCTCATCACGATCAACGACAGCCTGAAGTTTTCCACATTAAATGTGAAAGAAGAGGATCGGAACAACTATCCGGCTTTGTTCATCGGTCAGAACGCGGTCGAAATGCAGCAGGTCTTTGCCGGTGCGCTGGCGGATCTTTCCGGCTATGACACGGAACTGAAAAAGCACATGTATCTGGGCATCATCTCCGACGAACCGCCCAAGCCGATCCCGCAGCAGGCCCAGGTGATCGGCGTGCACCTGTTCAGCGATGAATGGGAAGCGGTGCCCGGCATTCGCATCGGTGATTCCGCGCCGGGTGCGGGTTTTACGAAGTATCAGCAGGAGGAGGGCGACTCCTTCTATTACGGCACGTTCCTCATCGGCGGCTTCTTCGCGGAAACCTACGTCATGGTGCGGGACGATAACTTCTCCGGGTTTGAGTTCCTGTGCAAGCAGCTTTACGATTAAGCTTAATCTAAAATGAAAACAGAGTCTGTTTGTTCCCGACCGGGTTCAGACAGACTCTGTTCTGTTAGGGGTTATCTTCGACTCATTCGCCCTTCATTTCGAGGAGCTGAACGGTGCCATTGAAGGCTTCTTCGGAAATACGGATGGATTCGGTGATGGCAGCGTCGATATCGTCCTCCGTCGCGCCGAGCTCTTTGGCGTAGGCGTTGTTGATGAATAGGTCGATATCCATGATGTCGGGCAGGTTGAACGGATCCATGCCGGAATCGATCTTGCGCTTTTTGTAATCCATCACGACCTTGACCATGCCCATTTTCATCATGATGGGCGGCACGCTCACGATCTTGCGGTTGTAGCCCATGCCTCTGGCAGCATAGACGATTTTGAGGAACTGATCCCACTTCATGTTGTACATGCCGATCGGGATGGCGTCAAACCCGGCCTTTTCGCGTTCCGCCGCGCCGGCAATGACCTGACCGACCTGACGGCAGGTGAGCATGGCGGTGCCGCCGGCGGGGTAGAGGGTGAAGGGCAGGCTGTCCATCATTTTGATCTGCTCGATCAGCACGGTCCAGACTGGTTTGCGGCCGGGCTGCGTACCGAAGATGTAGGGCAGCTCAAGCACGGCGCAGCTGAAGCTGTCGTCGCAGAAGGCTTCACAGACCTGCTCCTGCTGGATGCGGGATTTGAAGTAGGGGTTTTTGTCGGTCAGCTTCATATCCGGGCGAAGCTTGGACAGGTAAGAGAAATAGGAACCGAGCACGACCGCTCTTTTCACGCCGACCTTTTTGCAGATGGGGAAAATGCGTTCAAGCGGCGCCACGTTGAATTTATAATAATAATCCATCACGGGGGCGGGAAATTCCACGCGCTCGTCAACGCCTGCGGCAAAAATGAACACGTCGTTGCCCTTGAGCAGCTCTTCCACTTCCGCGTCGCTCTTTTTGTTGATATCCTCCAGAATGATGTCCATTTCCTTCGGGATCGGTGCGCCCACGGGCAGGGGAGGCAGCGCGACAGAGGTGACCTTGTGGCCTTTTTCGATGAGTACCTTGGCAGCTTCACAGCCGAGCAGACCGGTGCCGCCGATCATAAATACATTCATTGCAGCAATACTTCCTTTCTATCACAGAATCAAGAGCAGCGCTTAATCCTTGAAGCCATTGAAAATGGACTCGTCGTAGAAGTTGTTTTCGTCTTTGTCGTGCAGCGGATACCAGACCTGCGCGAAGAACGGGTTGATTTTGGCTTCGGTGTCATAATCCCACGGCCAGGGCAGTTCGTCGGGGCACCAGTGGCCGCCCTTGAGCACAAGGTTCGGGGTCATTTCAAAGGTGTTGCCGCGCGCGCTTTCCCACAGCAGGGGCGTGAACAGGTCGCCCTTGGTCATGGTCTGCGAAAGCAGCTTGCCGCCGCGGAATTCCGCCGCTTTTCTCATGTCGTCAATATCCAGCTCACTGTCGGGCTTGCTTTCGTCATAGCCGTGATCGAGCAGGGTGTATTCTTCGCTCGGGCGCTGGATGTCGAAATCCTTCCAGCTCTTCATCTTTTTCACGATGTCCATCGAGCCGAAATAAGCGGAAATGCGGTTTTTGTCTTCGGTGGCTTTCCAGTGAAGTGTGCCGTAAAACTCGGTTTCGGCGATCTTCTTCATGAAAGGCTTGGCCAGCGCAGCCACGGCGCCGCCGAGCTTTTTGGGCAGCATCTTGCAGGCGCGGTAGTAAGCCGGCACGGAATTGGCCATGTCGTCAAAATACTTTTTGATCGGCACATTGGCGCGGAAGTGAAGGATATCCTCAAGCTTGTCGGAGTCGATGTACCACTGGCCGTGGAAGTTGCGCAGAATGAACCATTCCGCCTCGAACAGCAGCTTGGGGGATGGCAGACCCAGCGCGCCCAGCAGCAGCTCTTCAAATTCATAGTTCGTGATGCGGTATTCCTTGCCGCTGCCGATGTTGTAGAACTTGCGCCAGAAATCCTCCGGTACGTCGTCGCGGCAGCATTTTTCAAGCAGACGGCCGGAATCTTCCACCGTTGCCCATTCCAGCACGCCGTTGATCGGCACGTGGAACATGATCGGATCCATGTTTTTGAGAATGGCGGGGTAGAGGATGCCGGATTGACGCAGAGAAACCCAGTGCTTCAGGCCGGATTCGGCAAAGACGGCTTCCGCCTTGACCTTGCTGATGGCATAGTGGTCGTAAACGCTGATTTTGATCGGGTCGCCGGTGCGCGCCCAGTGAATGGGGGGATTGCGGTCGCCGGTTTCAGCCACGGTGCCGATGTAAACGACCTTGACCTTGTCGGGGTCGGGCTGTGCCTTGACGGCGTTAACGATGTTTTCGGCCGCGGTCACGTTGGTTTTGAGCGTGCGCTTGGGGTAATAGTCGGCTGCGGGAGAAACCATGCCGCCCACGTGCAGCACAACGTCGGCGCCGTCGACCAGCTGCTTGACGTCGTCAAACTTGGTCAGATCGCCCCAAACGACCTTCACGCAGGGATCGCCGAGATACATTTTGAACTTCTTGCGGTTTTTGTCGCTGTCGCGCAGTAAAAGAACGATGTTGTACTTGTCGCGGTAACGGTACAGCTCCTTAAAACCCTGAAAACCCATGTTGCCGGAGCCGCCGGTCAATGCAACTGTTTTTTTCATCGTGTCATCTCCTTTGTATTTTTTCTCATTTTACCACAGACAGCCGATCCCGGTCAACACAAAACCGTGAAAACAATGTGAGCGAATTGTTAAATAATGATTGAAATACGGCCTAAATTCCGATATAATGGTTAAAAAGAACGGAGGGATTCTTATGAGTCAGTCAATTCAGGTCGTTACAGGCGCTACCGGTCACATCGGTTACGCATTATTGAAAAAGTTGGCGGATGCGGGCGAAACCGTTCGCATCCTCATCCGGAAGGATTCCAAAATATTTGACGGCATCCCGTGTGAAAAAGTGTTCGGCGACGTGACCGATCCCACTTCGCTTGAAAAAGCGTTTGAGGGCGCCGACGTCGTCTACCATCTCGCCGGGCTCATCGACATCAACGTAGGCAACGACGACATGGTGTGGAAGGTCAACTTTGAGGGCACCAAAAACGTGGTGGAGGCCTGCAAAAAATGCGTTGTGCGGCGTCTGGTTTATGCGTCTTCCGTTGACGCTTACGAGCCGCTGCCGGACAATCAGCTCATGAAAGAGGTCACCGAGTTTTTCCCCGATCGCCTCGACGGCACCTACGCCAAAACGAAGGCCACGGCGACCAATTACGTGTTCGACACCGTCAGGCGCGGTGAGCTCGACGCCGTTGTGGTTTACCCCGGCGCGTGTATCGGGCCGTATGATTTCAAGGTTTCCAACATCGGGGAAATGGTGCGCACTGTGATCAAGCACGGCTATCCGGTTTCGCTGAAATTCGGCGCTTACAACTTTGTGGATATCCGCGACGTGGCGAAGGGCATGATCCTCGCCGCACAAAAGGGGAAGACGGGCGAAGGCTACATCCTTTGCGGCGAGCAGATCTCGGTGGATGATTTCATCTGCACGCTGTGCAAGGTCTGCGGCAAAAAGATCCCGAAAATCAAAATGGGCTACGGCGTCGTCAGTCTGGCCGCGCCGGTTTGCGAAGTCTATTACAAAATCAGCAAGGCCACGCCGCTGTTCACGCGCTATTCGGTGCGCAAGCTGATTTCAAACTGCAATTTTTCCATTGAAAAAGCCCGTACCGAGCTGGGGTATGAGCCCATGTCGGTGGAGCAGTCGCTGACGGATATGGTTCAGTGGATCAAAGAAAACAAATAAGTTTTCCCTTCGGAGGTTGATTTTCATGACAAAGAAGATGAAACTGCTTTCGGTCTTTCTCTGCGTCGTCCTGCTCACGGTCAGCCTGGCTGTGCCGTCCAACGCGAGCGTAACCTCGGCTCTAACCGGCACAAAGGAAAGCCGCATTGCCTTTGGCAACAGGATCAGTGAGATCATTCAAAGCGTCGTGAAGGGCATTTGCAAAGTCTATCCGGCGCCGCGCAGCTGGCAAAGCATCGATGAGTACGATTCCACTTACGTTTATGATAAAGATGACGGCCGCGCCGATTATCTCACGGCGCCCGCTGACGGCGCCGCTTGGCAGGTCGGCTACGCGTCCGGCAGCATCATCCCCGATGATTTCGCGCCGGGCAAATACACCATCGGCCGCATGCTCAATTTTGCGTCCGGCGGCAAGGCCAAGGCCGTGCTGGACGATCAGCGCGTGCGCGTGATCTGTCTGGATGACGGCAGCGGTCAGGGCGCGATCGTGATCGCCGTGATCGACGGGCTCGGCGTTACGTCGAACACCATCCGCACCATTCGGGAAGCCTGTGCCGATTACACCAAAGACGGCCGCATCGCCGCCATCAACATTTCCGCCACGCACACGCACAGCGCACTGGACACACAGGGCGTTTCCGCGCCCTTTCTGCCGGTTTTTCTCAAAAACGTTGTGACTAACCTGCTGGGCACGGAACGCGCCGGAATCGATAACGATCCGTTTATTGAAAATCTGATCAACGTCACGACCGCCAAGATCAAGGAAGCCTATGCCGGTATGGAACCCGGTCGGCTCTATTACGACGTGGCCGATTCCTCCGCTATGGCCCTTGATAAGCGCGGTTACATCGACCCGGAAAATCTGGCTGACGCGGGCATTCTGCGCTTTGAACCGACGAACCCCGACAGCAAGGGAACTTATCTGGTCAACTACACCTGCCACCCCACGCGCATCAGCGCGGGCGCGGGGCTGGTTTCGTCCGATTACGTGTTCTATACCGATTATGCCATGCAAAAGGCCGGTTATAACTTTGTGATGACGCAGGGCGCGGTCGGGCAGGTGTCGAGCAGCGGCATTGAGATCCGCAGCCCCGAACGGTATCTGGCCGCGACTAATGATCTCAAGCTGAAAGAAAAGGTCGGCGAAGAGCTTTACGACGATTCCAACTGCCGTTCGGCCGATACTTACGGTGAGGCGCTTGCCGAGCTGCTGCTCAACGCAAAAAGCGATGAGCGCGCGGAGGAAGAGCTTTCTCCCGTGCTCAACGCCAAATATGCTTACGTGCAGTTCACCGCCGACAATTACACCCTGCATCTGGCCTGTCGCTGCCGCCTGGTCGATAACCCCGTTTATAAAACAGGAAAGGGCTTTAACGACGTCGTGCTGCCCTCCGAGGTCGGCTACGTCGAATTCGGCGGCCGCGTGGCGTTCGGTCTGTATCCGTGCGAGCTTTACCCCGAGGTGTTCGGCGGCAAAGAAATGATCACCAACGATGTGGAAAACTATTCGTGGGACGGCTCCGAGTGGTCGATCAAATCCGCGCAGGATATGGTCAAAGACGGCATCGACGTTTACGCCGTCAGCTTTGCCAACGATTATATCGGTTATGTGGTGCCGGATAATTTCTATTCCGGCTGGGGGCACTGGGCGCTCAAGGGCAGCGACCGCGCCAACTATGAATATGATCCGAACGCGTCGATCTTTGACTATGCGTTCGGCGGCACGGCGGATCAGCTTCTGTCCGCCGGCAAGCACTGCGCTTCAAGCATCATGACCGTTTTTCAGCTCATTCCCGACAGCACCAAGTAAATGAAGAAAACGGTTTTGGGCATCTGCGCCCATGTGGACGCGGGGAAAACGACGCTGACGGAAGCGATCCTCTATCAATGCGGCAAGATCCGCAAGGCGGGGCGCGTGGATCACGGCGATACGGTCATGGACACGCACGCGCTTGAAAAGGAGCGCGGCATCACCATTTTTGCCGGTCAGAGCACCGTGCAGTTCGGTGAACTGACGATGACGCTGCTGGATACGCCCGGCCACGTGGATTTTTCGGCGGAGACCGAACGGATGCTGCGTGTGCTGGATTATGCCGTGCTGGTCATCAGCGGGGCGGAACCCATCCAGTCGCATACGCTGACGCTGTGGAAGCTGCTGAATGAGTATTGCATTCCGACCTTTCTGTTCGTGACCAAAATGGATTACGCGCGGCAGAGCAGGCAGGAGATCCTGCGGGAATTGCGGCAGGAGCTGAAGGCAGAGCTGCTTGATTTTTCCGCCGATGATTTCAGCGAAGTCTATGAAGCGGCCGCGACCTGCAGTGAAGAACTGCTGGAGGAATATCTGGCAAGCGGGCAGGTGAGCCGGGAAGCGCTGGCACAGCTTATTCTTGACCGGCAGATCTTTCCGTGCTATTTCGGTTCCGGGCTGAAAATGGAAGGCGTCGAAGAATTCCTTCGCGGTCTTGACGATTATGTTCTGAACAAGGAATACCCCGCCGCTTTCGGCGCAAAGGTGTTTAAGATCACGCACGATAACAACGGCGCTCGGCTGACCCATATTAAGGTAACGGGCGGCGCGCTGCACGTGCGCGACACCGTTTCGTACCGTGACAAGGAAGAAAAGATCAGCGGCATTCGGTTTTATTCCGGCGCGCGTTTCACGACAGCCGACGAGGCGCAGGCGGGCGACGTCTGCGTTGTGACCGGGCTGACGGAATCGTTCAGCGGCATGGGGCTTGGCTTTGAAGAATCAGACGACAAAATGTTCACGCAGCCGCTGATGAATTACCGCATTGTTTTGCCGCAGGGCACGGACGCGCTGCAGTTTTTGCCGAAGCTGCGCAAGCTTGAAGAGGAGGATCCACAGCTTCACGTCACGTGGAACAGCCATTTGCAGGAGATCCACGTCGGCCTCATGGGAGATATTCAGGCGGAGATCCTGTGCAGCCTCATTCAGGAACGCTATGTTATTA
>CAMJHI010000078.1 GCA_946405475.1 uncultured Clostridia bacterium | reverse complement strand
GCAATCCCTCAGTCTGCGCCCGCGCTATGCAAGCGTTTTCTTTGCGGAAAATGGCATTTCGTTTTTACGGCGGCAAGCATGTATGCTTGCCCTACATTTGTTTCGGGATGCTGCGGGTGGGAAATCACCGCTTCCTTCCGGATCCATCATCACAATTCATCATTCCTAATTCCTAATTCCTAATTCATAATTCACAATTCACAATTCACAATTGCCCGCAGGGCGGTGACCTCTTAACTCTGAATTCTTACTTCTGAACTGAAAAAAGCCGCCGGATAACCCGACGGCTTTTTTAACTTATGGCGTTTTCAATTAGTTAGTCTTCCTTTTTGCGAAGGACGACAGCGGTGGTGGCGCTCAGCGCAAGCACGACGACCGCAACACCGGCCACAGCGGAAGCACCGGTCTTGGGCGAGGTGCGGGCAGCGGTGGTGCCGTTCACGGCAGCAGCCTTTTCGGTCTTGCCGAGAGAATCGGTGTCTTTGATCACGCTGTCAACAGCGGCGCGGAAGCCCTTGATGAGCTCGTTGATGAGGGTGACGTTCGCGTTGGCAACGCCGGCCCAGTTGTAACCGCCGAGTTCGCTGGCCGCGACCTGAGCAAAGTTGTCAACGTCGTCGATTTCGGCCGCGTAGCAGATGTAGCCGTAGCTCGTGTCGGTGTCGTCAAGAACCTGAGAGCCCATGGAAGTGGGGTTCTGCAGAACAACGTCTTCCACAACGTTGCCGTCAAGAATGACGTCGCCGAGGAACACTTTTTCGTTCAGGACATATTCCGTGCCGTCAAGCACCATAACGGGCTTGCCGTCTTCATTCACGGCCGCCTGAGAGACGATATCGAGAATGTTTTTCGCGGTGAGGGTGGAACCGGCCTTCACGCGGTAGGTGATGATTCTGGAATCAACCCAGGAATCTTTCGTGCTGCTGTCGTGATAGGAACCGTCGGGATGAGCAGCGGTGTAGATGACTTTGATGGCGATGTCGACCATTTCGGGTGCCGCGGCGCTGGATTCCTCATCTGCCGCAAACGCTGCGAATGAGAAGCAGGAGAGCGCCATGATGAGGGCAAGGACAATGCTGAGTTTCTTCATGATTTTTTCCTCCGTTTTGATAAAAATGTTTTTTGTGCACATACCGGGAAACAATATGTACTTGCATTATAGCGTATCGCAACGCAATATGCAAGCGTTTTTGAAAATTTTGTAAAGTCTAAAGTAGAAAATTGTGGAAAAAATCGCAAAATTTTGTGAAAAACGTGCAAAAACAGCTTTTCCAAAGGCGAAATGCGGAATGCGAAAGGCGAAATGAATGATGAATTAGGAATGATGAATGATGAATTAAAGGAAACTGAAAGATTGCTATCCGCTATTTGCTATTCGCTATCCGCTATCGGCTATCCGCTCGATAATGCGGAATGCGGAATGCGAAAGGCGAAATTGTGGGTCGCTGCGCGCCGATTGTATTGTTTAATCGACCGTTTGCTCGCAGACGAAGCAGTCTTCTTCGCCTACGGCTCGCAAGAATGCGAGCCCTACAACCAAATAGTGGCGTTGGGGTGACCCGCAGCGTGTGATTGATTCATAGTGTCGGCATAGCGGCCGAACGCAAGAGCCTCCTCGCAGAGGAGACCATGAATGGCTTCCCTTGGGGGAAGCTGTCAGCCGTAAGGCTGACTGATGAGGGAAAAGGCCGGTGCCTTATGTCACCAACGGCTGGCAGAAAAAGGAAAAGCTTTCCCTCATCAGTCTCGTCGCGTTGCTCCTCGACAGCTTCCCCCAGGGGAAGCCTTTTTTGTGCCGTAAAAGCTGTAAAAACCAACTTTTGTTTCGTTCTGCAATCCCTCAGTCATGCGTTCCGCATGACTGATCCCTTTACACAAGGGAGCCTTGGCGTTTCCTCAATCTGCGCCCTCGCAATGCAAGCGTTTTCTTTGCGGGAAATGGCGTTTCGTTTTTACGTCGGCGAGCATGTATGCTTGCCCTACGAAACCGCCCACGCCGCCGGTCAAACAGTAGGGCACGCATTCTTGCGTGCCGAAAAGCCTTCCTCGTTGATAGCGGATAGCAGATAGCGGATTTTTCTGGCGAAAAATCCTAAATGAATATTGAAAACTTAAAATTGAAAAACGGAATAATGGATCGGGTAAGGGCTGAGCCCTTCCTTCATTCCGCCTTTCGCCTTTCGCCTTCCGCCTTGAGCGAAGCGCTACTCCCGACCGACGAGGGGCACGGCGAGGCCGACGAGCACCCACATGAGCTGGCACAGGCAGGCGACGAGCGGCGAAACAGAGGCGGTGAACAGCGCGAGGATGGCCACGATCAGCAGCCCGGCGGCGCAGCAGGCGATCTGCTGGGCGTTGATGCGCCCGGCCACGCCGCAAAGCCACCCGGCGGTGCGCACGGCGTGGAAGAACGCCAGAGGCGAGCCGTTGTGCACGAGCTTGGCTTCGGCTTTTGCATTCACCCGCTCGGCGTAGTTGGTGAGCACTTCGCCCGCGGCGTTGCTCACCACCTTGACGCTGCTGCCGGGAATGCCGAAGGTCATGGCGATGGTTTTTTCGGTGATGTTCGGGTCGGTGGCGCGCACCAGGATGTTGATGCCGTTTTCTTCAATTTTGCGCACCTGCTCCACAATGCGGCGGTCGGTACCGTAGCTGACCACGAACAGGGCGATGAGCTTGCCGTTGTCGGCCAGATAGAGCACGCGGCGGCCGTGGCGGGCGTAGCGCGCCTCTTTGGCCTCGTGCGGGATCTCGATGTTGTGGTTTTCCATCATGCGGCGGTTGCCCAGCACCACGCAGCGGTTGCGGATGCAGCCGGACAGCCCCAGCCGGTCTTCATAAATCAGGTGCTCCACGGGCATGAGCAGCTCTTTGCGCCCCATGACCACGTTGCTCAGCAGGCTGCCGATGGGGCCGCCCACGGCCAGAATCATGGAGGCGGCGGTCAGGATCGCCTCGTCGATGCGCACGCCGCCGAACGGCTTCATGCCGTGAATGTCACAGCAGGAGGCGGGGAACAGGTCGGCCGCGTCCACGGCGATGACGTTGGTGGTTTCATATTCAAACGCGGCGGCGTAGCTGCTCAAAAACGCGCCGTCTTCCCGCAATTGATTGTCGGCGCGGCTGAGCGGCAGCGCCAGCGCGATGGCGGCGGAAACGGGCACGCTCATGGCCATGGCGCAGCCGAAAATGCTGAAGGCGTAGGCCACGTCTTTTTTGACCAGCCCGACCAGCACGGCCAAAAAGAACGAAACCGCGGCGGTCACCGGCACCAGCCAGGCGCACAGGTCGTCGGTGGAATCCCCGGCGAAGGAGTAGGAAAGGAAGCTGCCGGCGAATTTTGCTTTGGAGGAATAGCGGATATCCGAGCCGCCGATGACGCTGTCCTGCGCCAGACGCTTGACGTCGGCCGTGTTTTCAATGGTGTCGGCGGCGTAGAGCTCGTTTTTATCCAGCTCGGTGAGGAACAAAAAGTTTTTGGCGATGGTGTCCAGCGAGATCAGATTGCCCACGCCGAACAGCGTGACGCTCAGGGCGGCCAGCAGCGCAAAGCAGGGCACCTTTTCGCCGTCGTAGGCAAGGCTCGCCGCGATGAGCTGGATAAAGCTTGCCGCCAGCGCGGCAAACACCGCGGTGCAGGCGTTGGGCTTGCCGCTGCCGCGGAAAAAGCAGGTGACGCCGCGGGCATAGATCGGCACGCCGCCGAAGGCGCACACGATGAGCAGCAGGAGCGAAACGAAATAGCTCACGGGCATGCTGCCCAGCCACTGCGCCGACGCGCCCGCATCCATTGCGTCAGCCACGGCGGGGATGGCGCCGGTGAACAGAAGCGCCAGCGTGCAAACGGCGCAGATGACGGTGGAAACGAGGGTGACGACGCGCTTCTTTTCCAAAAAGCGGAGCACGCGGTTTTTATCCTGCGGGCGGTTGTATTCCACGCTCTGGCGGTTTGCGCGCGCGCGGGCCTTGATGCCGGAAAAACGCCGCACCGGCATGCCTTCGCCGCCGCCGTCCTCCAGCTCGTCGAGGATCTCGGTGTTGATCTCTTTTTCGGGTTCCTCCACACCCTCCAGGCGGAAGCTTTCCACCTTTTGGCTGCGGTTTTCTTTCAGCTCGTTTTCGGCCGCTTCTTCATCGACCAGCACGCGCGGCTCGGTCTCGGGCGCAAAGCCCGGAAAGATCATCTGCGCGTCGTCGGGCTCTTCCTTCGGCTTGGCGGCGTCTTCCGCCTTTTTCATGCTGCTGAGCGCTTCGTCGGCCGCCATGATCTCGGGCAGGGCGCTCAGGTCGCCCGTTTTGCCGAACACGCTCTTGCCGGTGACGATGCCCGGCCGCTCAAAGAACAGGGGCGAATTCTGCATGGCGCGGAACGTGATGGGCTGCGTTCTGGCCAGATCCGCCTGCTCGCCGGTCAGCGGCTTTTCGGTGTGCTTTTTGAGGAAGCCGTGGTCGATCTCAATGGTTTTATCCGTGGCCGGTTTCGTGTCTTCCGGGCCGAACAGGCTTTCCTGCAGCGGCTTTTCGGCCGGCGGCTTCGGCACGGCGAACGCGCGCGGGTCGAACACCTTCACAGGCGGCTCGCTCTCTTGGTTGTCCGGCTCCGTTTCGGGCGCTTGCGCCGTCGGGATCGGCTGATAAGCGACCGGCTCTTCGGGCTCGGGAGCGGGAGAAGGAGTTTCCGCTGGCTTTTCATTATTGATAGGTTCCGCGGAGGGAATATCCGCAGATTCCTCCGGTTCAGCCGCGAGCTCTTCGGGTTCGACCGTGAGCTCTTCGGGTTTAGCCGTGAGCTCTTCGGGCTCGACCGTGAGTGCTTCGGGTTCGGTCGCGGGTGTTTCGGGCTCAGCCGCGGGTTCTTCGGGTTCAGCCACAGGTTCCTCGGTGGCAGTTATTTCACTATTATCTGTCAGTTTCTCGTCATTATTGATTGGTGCCTCAGGCACCTCAGGTACCGTGGGGGGAACAGGCGCAGGCTCCTCGGAAGAAGAGGCTTCACTACTATCTGCCGGTTCCTCGTCATTATTGATTGGTGCCTCAGGCACCTTTGAGGGTACAGCCGCAGGCTCCTCGGAAGAAGAGGCTTCACTACTATCTGCCGGTTCCTCGTTATTATTGATTGGCGCTTCAAGCGCCTCAGGCACCTCGGAGGAATTCTCCGTCAGTTCCGCAGAAGAAGAGATTTCAATATTATCTGTCAGTTCCTCGTCCATATTGGTTGGCACTTCAAGCGCCTCAGGCACCGTGGGGAGGGCGTCTTCGATCTGTGCCAGCAAATCGTCTAAGGAAAAGTCAAAATCCGGTTGCAATTCTGTCCACTCCTTTCGTTCAAAGCCGTTGACGGGCCACTTCAAACATGAGCACGCCCGCCGCGACCGAGGCGTTGAGGGAATTTACGCTGCCCTTCATGGGCAGGGACACGATGACGTCGCATTTTTCTTTGACCAGGCGGCCGAGTCCGCGGCCTTCGGAGCCGATGACGAGCGCGACGCCGCCGCTGAAATCGGTCTGGTGCCAGCTCTGCCCGTCCATATCCGCGCCGTAGACCCACACGCCGCGCTGCTTGAGTTCTTCGAGCAGGGCGGGCAGATTGGCCACGCGCGCCACGGGCACATATTCGATGGCCCCGGCGGAGGTTTTGCCCACGGCGTAGCTCAGCCCGGCGTTGCGCCGCTTGGGGATGATGACGCCGTGCGCGCCGGCCGCATCCGCCGTGCGGATGATCGCGCCGAGGTTGTGCGGGTCCTCGATCTCATCGCAAACGATGAAAAACGGAGGTTCGTTTTTGGCTTCGGCGGCGCGGAACAGATCGTCAACGCTTGCGTATTCGTGAGCGGCCACGTAGGCGGCCACCCCCTGGTGGTTGCCCTCGCCGCAAAGATAATCCAGCTTTTTCCGGTCGACCTCTTTCACCACAACGCCTTTTTCGCGGCATTGGCCGATCAGCTTGCCGAGGCTGCCGCTGCGCTCGCCCCGGGCTACGAGCAGGCTGTCGATCTCGCGCCCGCTGCGCAGGGCTTCGTTCACCGCGTTGCGCCCGATGATGAGGTCGGGCTTTTGTTCTTGCATGGTTCACCGCTCCAAAACATGATAATTCAATTTATTCTACCATATTTAGTTAAAAAAGCCAATCATTTTTCAAAAAAATACAAGAGATAGTGACAAATTTTTGCCTCGCTCCGGTGGTATGATGAACAAAAAATCAAAATGTGTTCGGAGCGTACTGTAATGGTTAAAAATATTAAGAAAAGCATCACGCTCCCGCGCCTGTCACCCCGGGGCAAACGGCTGGCGGCGGAACAGGCGGCGGGCTTTTTGCCGGCGCTCGGGCTGGCGACGGCTGTGCTGTTCGGTTCGGTTTCGCCGTTCGGGTGCGCGTTCGTCGCGGCGGTCGGCGCCGGGCAGCTTCCGGCGGCGGTGCTCGGCGGCTGTCTGGGCTGTTTTTTGCGGCTGCGCGGGGCGGCCGCAGCGCAAAGGGCGGCGGCGGTGATCGTGGCCGGGTTCGTCAATTTGCTGCTGCATAAGGCGGGGTTCGTGCGGCAGACCGCGGTCACGCGCTCGATCAATGCCGCGGCCTGTTTGCTGCTGGCCGGTCTGACGGTCATGGCGGCGCAGGGCTTTTCGGTCGACGGCGTGCTGCTGAACGGCTGCGAAGCTTTGCTGGGCGGCGCGGGCGCTTATTTGTTTTGCGGGGCGATCCGGGCGCGGCAGGCGCTCCGGGATCAGCGCGCGCCCGACGGGGAACAGCGCGCGTGTCTGCTGGCGTTCGGCGCGGTGCTGCTGGGCGCGGTGGAATGGCTGAACGCGGCGGGCCTTTCATTTGCCAGAGCAGCGGCGGCGCTGATCGTGCTGTTGGGCGCGCAGGTCGGCGGGCTGGGCGCGGCGGCGGTGATCGGCTGCGCGCTGGGATTTACGCTGAGCGTTTTCGAGCCGGAGCTGCCGCCGGGCGTCGTTTACACCTGCGGGGCGCTGGCGGCGGGTCTGTTCCGGGGCCGGGCGCGGCTGCCGAAGGCGTTTGGCTTCTGGGCGGCGGGCGGCGTTTTTTTGCTGCTCAGCGGAACCGAACCGGCGGCCGTTGTACCGCTGCTGCTGGAAAACACGCTGGGCTGCCTGAGCTTTCTGCTGCTGCCCGGGTTTGTTTTGGAGCAGGCGCAGCGGCTGCTGAGCCGCGCCGACGAAATGCCGCAGGCCGAAGCGATGAAGCAATTGCTGCTCATGCGCGTGGGCCGCGTCAAAAAAGCGATGGGAGAGGTATCGACCGCTATGGAGAGGATCACGGATGAGATCGGCCGTTACGATCAAACGGAAAAACAGGATGAAAAGGGCGCGCTGGTGTTCGACCAGTTTCGCCACATGGCCGGTGTGCTGGAGGACGTTTCGCTGCGGCTGGCGGAGGATATCACGTTTGATATGGCGGCGGCGCAGCGGGTCGAAACCGTGCTGCGCTCGTTCGGCGTCAGCCCGAAGCAGGTGGTCTGCACCCGCACCGGCGGGCGGGGGCGGGTCGAGATCCACGCGGAACCCATCCGGGGCAGCGTGAGCCGGGCGGCGCTGCTGGGCGCGCTGGAAAAGGCCTGCGGCTTTGCGCTCAACAGCCCGACCGTGACCGAGCAGGAAAGCGGGACAAGCCTTGTCTTTGACGAAAAGCCCGCGCTGAATCTGCGCATCGGCCACGCGCAGCATGTCAGCGATGCGTCGGGGCTTTGCGGCGACCGGTTCGAGCGGTTCACCGACCGCGAGGGGCGGCAGGTGGTGCTGGTGAGCGACGGCATGGGCACCGGGGCGCGCGCCGCCATTGACGGCGCGGTGGCAGCGTGGCTGTTTGCGCGGCTGCTGGCGGCGGGGCTCAACCCCGGCAGCGCGTTCCGGCTGACCAATTCGGCCATGATCGCCAAATCCGCCGAGGAAACGCTGGCGACCGTGGACGCCGTTCGGTTCGACCTTTACGCAAAAAAAGCGGCGTTTTTCAAGGCGGGCGCGAACGTCAGCCTCGTGCGCCGCGGCCATCGGGTGGCGACGGTGGGCAAAAGCTCATTGCCGCTGGGCATTTTGCGGGAAACCCAGATCGACGAAGCGACGCTGCCCATCGGCGCGGGCGATATCGTGCTGGTCATGTCCGACGGCGTGGGCGCGGAATGTCTGGCGCAGGTGAAAAGCGAGCTGGCGCACACCCGAAAAAAAGACCCCGCCGAGCTGGCGGAGCAGATCGTTAAACTGGCCAGAGAAAGCAGCCCCGCCGCGCACTGCGACGATATCACGGCGGTGGTCGTGATGATAGGGCAAAACTAAGGCGAAAGGCGGAAGGCGAAAGGCGGAATTGAGCGGATAGCGGATAGCGGATAGCGAATAGCCGATAGCAGTTAATATCTCAACTTCATATAATCGGGCAAGGGCGGAGCCCCTTCGCAGTTCAGAGGTCAGAATTAAGAGTTAAGAGGTACCGCCCTGCGGGCAATTATGAATTAGGAATTATGAATTAGGAATTGTGAACGATAAATCCGAAAGAAGCGGTGATTTCCCACACACAGCGTTCCGGAAAGTGTGTAGGGCAAGCATACATGCTTGCCGCCGTAAAAACGAAATGCCATTTCCCTCGCAGCAAAGGAAAACAATCGTATCGCGCAAGCGCAGACTGAGGAAACACCAAGGCTCCCTTGTGTAAAGGGAGCTGTCATGCGGAACGCGTGACTGAGGGATTGCAGAACGATGCAAAAGTTGTTTTTTTACAGCTTTTACGGCACAAAAAAGGCTTCCCCCAAGGGAAGCCATTCTAGGTTTCCTCTGCGAGGAGGCTCATACGGCACGCATGTATGCGTGCCCTACTGTTTGACCG
>CAMJHI010000077.1 GCA_946405475.1 uncultured Clostridia bacterium | reverse complement strand
GCGCAAAAAATTCGTGAATCAGTTTTGGTACATCCTCAAATACATTTTCACGGTCGCGATCACCATCACGTTTCTGGTGTTCTTCACCATGCTCGCCCCCGTGATGAACCCGGAATACCTGTTCAGCTTCAACAATTTTTCTCTGCACGCGATCGTGCCGATCCTGGCGCTGATCGATTTCTTCGTTTTTGACCATGACATCGAGCTGACGTATCCCAAATCTTTGTTCGGGCTGGCCATGCCGCTGTATTACGTCATCTTTTACTTTTGCGGCGTTCCGCTGGGCGTTGAGTATGCGGCGGGCAGCACGGCGCCTTACTTTTTCCTCGATTTCGGCTCGATCGGCTGGTTCTTTGAAAAGGGGACCGCGGGCACGGCGGTCTGGATCCTGATCCTTCTGGCGGCCATGTCCCTGCTGTGCCTGCTGTTTGCCAAAGGCATGAAGCTGCGGCAAAAAGCCAAACGGTCATAAAACCGCGGCGTTACGGTTTTTTGTTTGATTTTACGGTGATCAACGTATTGCGTTTTTGGTGATTTATGGTATGATGATAACGGCGGCATGACGACGCCTCGGCTTCGTTCATCACGCCGCATCGTTGACCGATTCATCCGGATTGGAGGTACGCTATGAAATATGTTTTTTTGGCTGTCTTTCTTCTGGCAACGGCTGTCCATCTGGCTGCTTCCCTGAAGCAGAACAAAAAGATCAGGAACATCACCAAGCCCTTTTTGCTGTCGTCCCTGCTCGGCTTTTACGTGCTGGCGGCGGCCGCACCGGCTTTGGCCATCATTCTGGCGCTGGTCTTCAGCTGGCTCGGTGACGTTCTGCTGATCCCCAAGGGCACCAAATGGTTCACGGCCGGCGGCATCGCCTTTATGATCAGCCACGGGTTCTTCATTGCCGGTTATTGCCGGGATATCGTCTTTTCCGCCATCCCCGTTTTACTCATCGTGCTGCTGGGCGTGTTTTTTGCGGCGGCCGTCACGTTCATCTTTTCCAGGCTCAAGCCGCATCTGCCCAAGGCGCTGTTTTATCCGATGTTCCTCTATCTGCTGATCAACGGCGCCATGAACTGCTTTGCGATTTTCCGCTGCGTCAGCCATCCCACCGCCGCCACCGTCACCACGGCCGTCGGCGCGGCGCTGTTCTTTCTGTCCGACACGTCGCTGTTCTTTGTCCGCTTCAAGAAGGACAGCCGCCTGAAAACCCATTTTACAGTCATGCTCACCTACTCGATCGGGGAACTGCTGATCGTGCTGGGTCTGTTACCATAACGGAGGGGATATTATGAAATATTATCTTTACAATTCACTGGCCAACAACGGCATCCGGCCGAAGGTCGCCGCGGGCACGGAACTGGTGAACGCGGTCGGTCTGGATTATCCGGCTTATCTGCAAAACCTGAATCCCGAGGATGAGGTCGTCCTCGTCGGCGGCGACGGCACGCTGAACTATTTTGTCAACGCGGTCAAGGACGTTGAGATCAAAAACAACATCTACCTGCTCGGCTGCGGGACCGGCAACGATTTTCTGAAGGATATCGACCGGCAGCCGGGCGAAGAGGTCTTGATCAACCCGTATCTGGCCAAGCTGCCCACCGTGCGGGTGAACGGGCTGGAAAAGCGCTTTCTCAACAACATGGGCTTCGGCATCGACGGCTATTGCTGCGAGGTTGCGGATCAGATCAAGGCGAAGAGCCCGCAGGAAAAAATCAATTACTCCGGCATTGCCATCAAGGGGCTGCTGTTCCACTTCAAGCCCTGTCACGCGCAGGTCACGGTGGACGGCGTGACGCATGAATTCGACCACGTCTGGATCGCGCCGACGATGAAGGGCCGGTATTACGGCGGCGGCATGAAGATGGCGCCGGAACAGGATCGTTCCTCCGGCAAGCTGACGGTGGTGGTCTATCACTGCCGCTCCAAAATCAGGGCGCTCATGGCGTTCCCGTCCATTTTCAAGGGCGAGCACACGGCGAAGACGGATCTCGTGAGCCTCTTCACCGGCAATCAGATCAGCGTTCGCTTCTCCCGCCCCTGCGCGGCGCAGATCGACGGGGAAACGGTGCTGAACGTCACGGAATACAGCGTGGTTCAGCCTGAATGACGCAAAAGCCCGAGCGATAATTGAACAAAAATGAGACGCTTTCAGAAGACGGTCGGAGCTCTGAAAGCGTCTTTTTTTGCGGGTTCTGTCCTATGATTGGCCGGCTGCCTGTTTTGGGCAGCCGGCTTTGCTGTTGTCAGGCTGTTTCGGCTTCGGTCGTTGTCGTCGTCTGGCTGCGGGGGCCGCGGCCGCCGGAGGGGTGCTTGCCCTGCGGGATCTGCCCGTCCGGAGGCGTCTGCCCGTCCTGCGGTGTCTGCCCGTCCTGCGGCGTCTGACCGTTCTCATCGGGTCGGCCGCCGCGTCCGCCGCCCTGCATGCCGCCGCCGAACTGGCTGGACAGGCTGGTCACCTGCGTGCCGTTGACGGTGACCGTGCCGCCGTTGATCGTGCCCGTGCCGTCATAATCAAAGGGCGACTGTGCGTTGACGGTGACGGTGCCGCCGTTGATGACGATGTTGCCGTTGGAATCGATGCCGTCGGTGTCGCCCTGCCCCATGGTAACGGTGACGGTGCCGCCGTTGATCTCCACCGTCGGGGTGACGCCGTCGATCTTTTTCGCGGCGTTGATGCCGTCGTCGCTGGCGTTGATGGTGACCGTGCCGTCGTTGATCTTCACGATCGTGCCTTCCACGCCCTCGTGCGCTTCAATGGTGAAGGTGCCCGCGTTGAGCGTTGCGGTGTTGTCGGCGTGCAGGCCGTCGTCGGCGGTCGTCACGGTGAATTCGCCGCCGTTGACGGTCAGGTTGTTGTTGGCGTGCAGCGCGTCGTCGGCGCAGTCGAACCCATAGGTGCCGCTGTCAACGGTCAGGTCCGTTCCCGCCTTGATCCCCTTGGCGCTCGCGTCGTCGCTCAGGCTTGCCGTGTGGCCGCCGCCCGCTTTGACGTTGAGCGTGGTGCTGCCCATTGTCACGGCCGTTTCGGCCTGGATGCCGTCCTCACCGCTTTCGAGCGTGACGGTCGAGCCGGTCACGATCACGTACCCGAGCGTCGGGTCGGTGTCGTTGGTGGCGCGCAGCGCGTCGCCGCCCGAAACGACGCTGACGGCGGCTTTTTTGACCGTCAGGCTGTCCTTGCCGTTCACGCCGTGGTTTTTGGCGTTCACCGTCAGGTTGACGGCTTCGATCTTCAGGGTGTCCTTGCTCGTGACGCCGTTGTTGAAGTTGCCGTTGACGGTCAGGCTGCCGCTGCCCGCGATCACCAGATCGTCTTTGGCATACAGGCAGGCGTTCGGTTCTTCGTCCGCTTCGGAGGAATAGCTGTCGCCGTAAGCGTAGCTGCCGCCGTCCGTCAGGGTGTTCTTCGAGCCGTCCGCCAGGTAAACGGTGGCGCTCTTCGCTGCATAAATATAAATGGCGCTGGAGTTGGAGCAGGTGATGTCGGCGTTGTTGAGGATCAGCGTTACCTCTTCGCCGTCGGCGTCCACAAGGATCCTGCCGTCCGTGAGCTTGCCGCTGATCTCATAGGTGCCGCCCGCCGTGACGGTTACGGTCGAATCCTTGACCTGTGCGCCGTCGCCGCTCACGCTCGCCGTCGTGCCGTTCAGGCTGATCTTCACGGCGCCGCTTGTGCTGACGGTCACGTCGCTTTCGCTTTCCAGCGCCGCCAGCTCGGCGGTGGTCACGGTTTCGGCGGGGCTGCTTTTGCTTGTGCTTTCTCCGCTTTGGCCGGTGCAGGCTGTCAGGGCGAACACCGTCATTGTCAGCGTGAGCACAAGGGATAGAATGGATAATGCTTTTTTCATGTTTGTCTCCTCCTTTAATACCTTATCATGTTGTGGGGTTCGGTGGATGGAAAGCAGGCTTGCTTCCTGCTGTGTCTGCATGATACCCCGCGAACCTAAAGGGAACCTAAAGCGAAAAACTTTTTTTCTTTAAGTTCCCTTTAGGTTGCCGCCTTATACTCAAAGCCAAGCAAGGAGGTGCTGAACATGAACAAGGCCATTCAGACCAGCTTTGAACGGATCGAAAAGAAATACTTCTTAACGCCTCAGCAGGCCGAACGGTTTCAGGCCGGATTCCGGGCTTATGTGAAGCCGGACGATTACCCGACCTACACCTTATGTAATGTTTATTATGACACGGACGATTTCAGGCTGATCCGCGCCTCGCTGGAAAAGCCGGTCTACAAAGAAAAGCTTCGGGTGAGAAGCTACGGCGTTCCCGCGCAGGAGGATAAGGTCTTTGTGGAACTGAAGAAAAAATTTGACGGGATCGTTTATAAAAGAAGGATCACGGCGACGCCGTTCCAGGCGGATTCGCTGCTCAACGGGCAAAAAACACAGCAGCGGGATCAGATCACACGCGAGATCGAATACTTTCAGCGGTTTTATCAGACAAAGCCGAAGGTGTTCATCGCCTACGACCGGGAAGCGTATCAGGGGCTGGAGGATCCCGAGCTTCGCATCACGTTCGACACGAACCTGCGCTACCGGCTCGACGCCCTCAGCCTTTCGGCGGGGGATCACGGCGCGCCGATCCTTGACGGCGACCTGACCCTGATGGAAATCAAGATCCCGGGCGTCTGTCCGCTGTGGCTGAGCCGGCTGCTCAACGAGCTGCAGATCTTCCCGACCTCATTTTCCAAATACGGAACCTGTTATCAGCAGCATATCCTCAAAAACAACCAAACGATTTTTACGAAGGAGGCGCGTTACAGTGCTTGAATCCATTCTGACTTTTTCATCCGTTATCTCCGGTTCCATCACCCTGCCCGTCTTTCTGCTGTGCACGGCGGTTTCGCTGGTGCTCGGCGTGCTCACGGCGCTCGTGTGCCTGTTCCGCAACCGCTGCTCGCAATCCTTTGCCGTTGCGCTGGCGGTGCTGCCCGCCATCGTTCAGGTGGTCATCATGCTCGTCAACGGCAACATCGGCGCGGGCGTGGCGGTCGCGGGCGCGTTCAGTCTGGTTCGGTTCCGTTCCGCGCCCGGCACGGCCCGAGAGATCGGCGCCATCTTTCTGGCCATGGCCATCGGTCTGGCCACAGGCATGGGCTATGTGACGCTCGCTGTATTGTTTTTCGCAATTATCGGTATATTTATGCTTTTTCTCAACTTTATCCGCTTCGGCAAGGGCAACCGGGCCGAGCGAACGCTGAAGATCACGATCCCCGAAAACCTCGATTACGACGGCATGTTTGACGATCTGTTCCGGCAGTATACCGCCAGCGCGGCGCTGGAAAAGGTGAAGACCACCAACATGGGCACGCTTTATGAGCTGGAATACGCGATCGTGCTGAAAACGGACGAGATCCCCAAGGCGTTCATCGACGAGATCCGCACCCGCAACGGCAACCTCAACATCACCTGCAGCAAGGTCGCCGAAAAAGAGGCGCTGTAACGGCGTTGCATTTTGAGCGCCGCCGTACTATAATGAACGCGGGAGGGATGAACCGTGCGTTTGCTCATTGCCGAAGACGAGCTTGATTTAGCCGAAGCTCTCACGGTGTTTTTTGAAAAGAATCAGTTCACGGTCGACGCCGTGAACGACGGGCTGTCGGCCTACGAATATGCGGGTGCCGATGAATATGACGCCATCATTCTGGACGTGATGATGCCGAAAATGGACGGCGTCGAGGTGCTGCGCCGCCTGCGGGCGGACGGCAACACCACCCCGATCATGATGCTCACCGCCAAGGCGCAGAAGGATGACCGCATCACCGGCTTCGACGCGGGGGCGGATGATTACCTGCCCAAGCCCTTTGAGCCGGATGAGCTGCTCAGCCGCGTGCGCGCCATCCTGCGCCGCCGGGCGGATTACAAGCCCTCCGTGCTCAGCTTTGCCGACCTTTCGCTCAACCCCGGCAGCGGCATGCTCGCGTGCACCACGGGCAAGTCCGTTCGGCTGAGCGGGCGGGAATACCGCGTGATGGAGCTGTTCCTGCGTTCGCCCCAAACCGTGCTTTCCGCCGAGCGGATCATGGAGCGCGTGTGGGGCTGGGATTCCGATGCGGAGATCAACGTCGTCTGGGTGCACATTTCCAACCTGCGCAAAAAGCTCAAGGCCATCGGTTCCTCGTCGGCCATCCACGCCAACCGCGGGCTCGGTTATATTCTGGAGGCGGAGCATGATTAAAAGACTGCGAAAAGAATTCATCGCCATCGCCACCGCGGCGGTGGTGTCGGTGATGGTGCTGCTGTGCGTGATCGTCAACGTCGCCAACTTCGTTTCGGTCAACGCCCGGCTCAACGACACGCTCGATATGATCAGTGAAAACAGGGGCAGAATGTTCGACGCCGACCGCCCGAACCGCCCGCAGGTGCCGCAAGAGCCTGACGATGACGAAGAAGAAGACGAGCCGCCCGCTTTCAAGCGGTTCGACCGGCAGTTCAACGAGGAAACGCCGTTTTCCACGCGCTTTTTCGTGCTGATCTATGACGAAAACGGCACGCTGATCAGCGCCGATCTGAGCAAGATCGCCGCCGTCACCGAGGCTGACACCCAGCCGTATCTGGACGCGGCGCTGCGCCGCGGCGAGGGGAACGGCTTCATCGGCGGCTACAAATACCGGGTCGCCAAGCAGGCCGACGGCACCTATAAAGCGATCTTTCTGGATGATTACCGCGAAATGAGTTCGGCGCGCACGATCCTGATCCTGTCCATTGCGGCCACCGTGATCTGCAGCGCGCTCATCTGCGTGCTCATCGTGCTGTTTTCCAAGCGCGCCGTCAAGCCCGCCATCGAAAGCAACCGCAAGCAAAAGCAGTTCATCACCGACGCGGGGCATGAATTGAAAACGCCCATCACCGTCATTTCCACCAGCCTGAGCGTGCTGGAAATGGAGGTCGGTAAGCAGAAGTGGATCGACAAGGCCAAAGCGCAGACCGAAAAGCTCACCGAGCTGGTCAATTCCCTTGTCACGCTTTCTAAAATGGATGAGGCGGGGACCGACCTGCCCATGAAAGAATTCGACGTCAGCGCCGCGGTGAGCGAAACGGCGGAATCGTTCCGCGATTTTGCCGAGCAGGCGGGGCACGAAGTGCAAACGCAGATCGAGCCGTCGGTCAGCTACACGGGCGACGAATACGCCGTGCGCCAGCTTTGCTCCATTCTTCTTGATAATGCCGTCAAATACGCCGGTGAAAACGCCCCCATCCGTTTTACGCTCGAAAAGGATAAAAAGGGCGTTGTGATCACGTGCGAAAACGAAAGCGACGGCGTCGACGCGGGCGAGCTCGACCGGCTTTTCGACCGCTTTTACCGCGCCGACAAATCGCGCAATTCGCAAACGGGCGGCTTCGGCATCGGGCTCTCCATCGCCCGCAGTATCTGTGAAGCGCATAAGGGCAGCATCAAAGCGGAATGTGACGACGGCCATACGGTCCGCTTCATCGCGCACTTGAGATAATGAAATCAACAAAAAAACGGACTTGCTCGCTGAACAAGTCCGTTTTTGTTATATGCATTGGAAGTCAAAAGGCGTCGGCAGATCAATATCCATCAAAGAACTGAAACAGGGTGCCGACGTCGGGCTTTTCTGTTGCGTATAAGTTTATCAATATCCATCAGAGAACTAAAACCTCCTGATGGGTCTTGTTCGGCGGGATCATGTATAAGTTTATCAATATCCATCAGAGAACTAAAACGTACTTGTTCGCTCGGTTGTCATTGTTCACGTATAAGTTTATCAATCCATCAGAGAACTAAAACGCGTTGTACGCATATCCTCTCAGCTTGCCGTATAAGTTTATCAATATCCATCAGAGAACTAAAACCGCGCCCTTGCTGTGGTGGCAGTAGATGTATAAGTTTATCAATATCCATCAGAGAACTAAAACTTTTGCTGGTGCGGCTCGGGAAGAGCCAGCCGTATAAGTTTATCAATATCCATCAGAGAACTAAAACAACCACGTTGCAATGGAACATCTGAGAGGCGTATAAGTTTATCAATATCCATCAGAGAACTAAAACGGTTGAACCTGTTACCCCACCTAACATTTTGTATAAGTTTATCAATATCCATCAGAGAACTAAAACGCGTCAGCTTTGCTGGCGAAGGCAAGATGAGTATAAGTTTATCAATATCCATCAGAGAACTAAAACTGTTTAGTCTTGCGCTTGAGGGTGTGTAGTGTATAAGTTTATCAATATCCATCAGAGAACTAAAACTCGGCAGTTTTCGGAAAAGCAAAACATATTGTATAAGTTTATCAATATCCATCAGAGAACTAAAACATGATATTACTGTTATATTCAAAACCACTGGTATAAGTTTATCAATATCCATCAGAGAACTAAAACTAAAAACGAAAGGAGAAAAAATATGAGCGCGTATAAGTTTATCAATATCCATCAGAGAACTAAAACCCTGCTGGCACAGGAACGGACGGTCGAATGGTATAAGTTTATCAATATCCATCAGAGAACTAAAACACATACGGCTGTCCATTGAACTGTGCTTTTGTATAAGTTTATCAATATCCATCAGAGAACTAAAACTCGCATGAAATTGACCATTATCAAAATAGCGTATAAGTTTATCAATATCCATCAGAGAACTAAAACCGCGCCTTTTGAGTGGTGGTGACAGTAGATGTATAAGTTTATCAATATCCATCAGAGAACTAAAACATAAACAGCCTGGAAGAATTCGGGCATGATGTATAAGTTTATCAATATCCATCAGAGAACTAAAACGGGAGTCGTCAGTATCATTTCTCTGTTGATGTATAAGTTTATCAATATCCATCAGAGAACTAAAACAGTTTTTGATTCTGAATAATGGGGCTACTGGTATAAGTTTATCAATATCCATCAGAGAACTAAAACCTG
>CAMJHI010000076.1 GCA_946405475.1 uncultured Clostridia bacterium | reverse complement strand
GGGAAACATTGTTTCGTATGCCCTCGTCGCGCAGCCTCTGGTCTACGGCGGCAAGCGCAAGCTCTATGGGGATTCCCACGTTGTCGCGTATGCGCGTGGGCGCGGCTCCCGTGCCGCCGCGGAAGCCGTCGATGGCGATGATGTCCGCGCCGCTGCGGGCGATGCCGCTGGCGATGGCGGCAATGTTGTGCACCGCGGCGACCTTGACGATGACGGGCTTTTGATACTGCGTGGCTTCCTTCAGCGAAAAGACCAGCTGCCGCAGATCCTCAATGGAATAAATATCGTGATGCGGCGCGGGCGAGATCGCGTCCGACCCTTCGGGGATCATACGGGTGCGCGACACGTCGCCGACAATTTTGGAGCCGGGCAGATGCCCGCCGATGCCGGGCTTGGCCCCCTGCCCCATTTTGATTTCGATCGCCGCGCCCGCGTTGAGGTAATCCTCATGCACGCCGAAGCGGCCGGAGGCCACCTGAACGACGGTGTGCGCGCCGTAGGGATAAAAGTCTTCATGCAGACCGCCCTCGCCCGTGTTATAAACGATGCCCAGCTCGGTCGCCGCACGCGCGAGCGAAGCGTGGGCGTTGTAGCTGATCGAGCCGTAGCTCATGGCCGAAAACATCACGGGCATGGCCAGTTCAAGCTGCGGCGGCAGATCGCACAGCAGCCTGCCGTCCGCCCCGCGGCGGATCGACGACGGCTTTTTACCCAGAAACACCTTGGTTTCCATCGGCTCACGCAGCGGGTCGATGGGCGGATTGGTCACCTGGGAGGCGTTGATCAGCAGCCTGTCCCAATACACCGGCAGCGGCTTCGGGTTGCCCATGGAGGACAGCAGCACGCCGCCGCTCGCCGCCTGCTTGTAGATTTCCTTGATCGTATCGTTCTGCCAGTTGGCATTTTCGCGCAGCATACAGTCGCTTTTAACGATTTTGAGCGCGCGCGTCGGGCAGAGCGACACGCAGCGCTGGCAGTTGACGCACTTGCTCTCGTCGCTGATCATGGCCTTGTATTCATCGCTGTAGGCGTGCACCTCGTTGGCGCACTGGCGTTCGCACACGCGGCAGGCAATGCAGCGCGACGGATTGCGGACGACTTCAAACTCGGGGTAAATAAAATCGATCCCCATCAAAAGGCACCTTCTTTCACACGAACGATGACCGGCTCGCCGCCGGCGGGCGCAACAAGGTGTTCGGCGTTCGGCTCCATGACGCGGATGGCCGCCTCTTCGCTGGCGATGAACACTTTATCGTCCTTTTCACCGACCACCATGGAGCGCAGCTTCAGCCGGTCGTTGAGCGCCATCAGACCGCCGTTGAACCCGAGAATGATCGAAAACGGGCCGGTGATGAGCAGACTCGGGAAAACTGTTCTTAAATACTTCAGCTTTTCTCGTTCGGCGGCGTCGGTCTTCCGCTCGATGGTGCTCCAGAACGGCGCGGCGATGACGTTGGCGGCTTCGGTCAGGGTCAGCCCCTGCCGTCGGATGAGGTGATCGAGGATATAGGTGATGACCTCGGTGTCGGTCTGCAGGGTGCATTTGTAGCCGAACATTTCAATAAAGCGGCGGTTCGCGTCGTAAGAGGAGATCTCGCCGTTGTGCACGATCGAATAATCCAGCAGCGTGAACGGGTGCGCGCCGCCCCACCAGCCGGGCGTATTGGTCGGGTAGCGGCCGTGCGCCGTCCAACTGTAACCCTCATATTCCTCCAGCCGGTAAAACCGGCCGACGTCCTCGGGGAACCCGACCGCCTTGAACGTGCCCATGTTTTTGCCGCTGGAAAACACGTAGGCGCCGCTTATTTCCGTGTTGATCTTCATGACCGTGCGCGCGACAAATTCTTTTTCATCCAACTGCAGGTCGGCCAGCACGGAGCGCAGCGGGGCGACAAAATAGCGCCAGATGATCGGTTCGTCGGTGATCTCGGCCATTTTGCGCGTGGGGATGCGTTCGCCCTGCACCACCTCGAACCGCTCTTTTAAGAACGCCTCGCACCGTTTGCGCGTGTCGCGGCAGTCAAAAAAGAAATGGAACGCATAGAAGTCTTTATAATCCGGGTAGATGCCGTAAGCCGCAAAGCCGCCGCCCAGACCGTTGGAACGGTCGTGCATGGGCTTCATGGCGTTGATGACGCTTTCGCCCGTCATGCGCCTGCCCTCGCGGGAGATGACCGCCGCGACGGCGCAGCCGGACGGAATTCTGACGAAGCCTTCTTTCATCATTTCGCCTGCACTTCCTTATCACAATGGATAAAAGCAAAAAAGCGCTCATTTCGGCGCAGAAAAACTGCGCGGAAATGAACGCCTTTGCTCATTGACGGCATTATACACCGCATGGCCCGACTTGTCAACAAAAAAATCGGTCTGAAACGATTTTGACCGGCAAACGCAAAAAAATTGCAAAAAAGGGGTTGACAAGTCGAAACCGGCGGGCTATAATGGCTGGCATAAAGGCAAAGGCGTCTTTGAACCGTTTGGTTTGAAGACGCCTTTTCTGTTTTTTCGTTTTTGCAAGAAAGGCAACGGCGTCTTTCATGCTGTTACGGCATGAGAGGCGCTTTGTCTTTTGAATAGTGAGAAAAGAAAGAAGGAATCAGAATGAAAACCGTACCGGAAACATTTGGAAACATGGTGTTTGACGACAGAGTGATGAAGGCCACCTTGTCAGCTAAGGTGTACGCCTCGCTCAAGCATACCATCGACGAGGGCGCCGCGCTCGATGCGGGCGTAGCCAACGCCGTGGCCGCCGCGATGAAGGATTGGGCCATTTCAAAAGGCGCTACGCATTTCACCCACTGGTTCCAGCCGCTGACCGGCGTCACGGCGGAAAAGCATGACAGCTTTATTTCCCCCTCGCCCGACGGCGGCGTGATCATGGAATTTTCCGGCAAGGAGCTCATCAAGGGCGAGCCGGACGCCTCCTCCTTCCCCTCCGGCGGGCTGCGCGCCACGTTCGAGGCCAGAGGCTATACGGCGTGGGATCCGACCTCCTACGCGTTTATCAAAGGAAAAACCTTATGTATCCCCACGGCGTTCTGCTCTTACGGCGGGCATGCGCTCGACAAGAAAACGCCGCTGCTGCGTTCGATGGAAGCGCTGAACAAGCAGGCGCTGCGCGTGCTGCGGCTGTTCGGCAACAAGAGCGTCAAGCGCGTTGTCTCCTCTGTGGGACCGGAACAGGAATATTTCCTGATCACCAAAGAAATGTATGACGCGCGCCCCGACCTGCGCTTCTGCGGCCGGACGCTCTTTGGCGCGAAGCCGCCCAAGGGGCAGGAAATGGACGACCACTATTTCGGCGTGATCAAGCCGCGCGTGGCCGCTTATATGGAAGAGCTCAACGAAGCACTGTGGGATCTCGGCATTCTCGCCAAGACCGAACACAACGAGGTCGCCCCGGCGCAGCACGAGCTGGCGCCCATTTACACCACCACGAACGTCGCCACCGACCACAACCAGCTGACCATGGAGATCATGCAGAAGGTCGCCGCCAAGCACGGTCTGGTCTGCCTGCTGCACGAAAAGCCCTTTGCCGGTGTGAACGGTTCGGGCAAGCACAACAACTGGTCGATCGCCACCGACGAAGGGCAGAACCTGCTTTCGCCCGGCGACACGCCCTATGAAAACGCGCAGTTCCTGCTGTTCCTGTGCGCCGTCATCAAGGCGGTGGACGATTATCAGGATCTGCTGCGCATCTCGGTCGCCACGGCGGGCAACGACCACCGTCTGGGCGCGAACGAAGCGCCGCCCGCGGTCATCTCCATCTTTTTGGGCGACGAGCTCAACGCCGTGCTCGAGGCGATCGAAACCGACACGCCCTACAGCGGCGCGACCAAAACGCAGATGAAGCTGGGCGTGGACGTGCTGCCCAAATTCAACCGCGACACCACCGACCGCAACCGCACCTCCCCCTTTGCGTTCACGGGCAACAAGTTCGAGTTCCGCATGCTCGGCTCCTCCAACTCCATTGCCTGCGCGAACATCATGCTCAACGCCGCCGTGGCCGAAAGCCTGAAAATCTATGCCGACCGGCTGGAGGGCGCAGACGACTTTGAAACGGCGCTGCACGAGATGATTCAAAAGACGATCAAGGATCACAAGCGCATCATTTTCAACGGCAACGGCTACGACGACGCGTGGATCAAGGAAGCGACCGAGGTGCGCGGACTGCTCAACTACCGCACGACGGCGGACTGCATGCCCCACATTCTGGATGAAAAGAACGTGAAGATGCTGACCGCACACAAGGTTTTCACCGTTGAAGAATTGAAGTCCCGCTGTGACATCATGTTGGAAAACTACTGCAAATCCGTAACGATCGAAGCCAACACCATGGCGGATATGGCCAAAACGCTGATCGCCCCGGCGGTGGAACGCTTTGCGGCGGATCTGGCGAAAAACGCCGCCGCGAAAAAGGCGCTGAACGCCGACATCGCCTGCGGCTATGAAACGTGGCTGGTGAAGAAGCTTTCCGATCTGACCGACACGATCGCGGTCAAGGTCGACGAGCTGCAAAGCGCCGGGATCCTGCTGCGCGACGCGGAAGACGTGATCGCCGAATCGGTCATGATCCGCGACAAGGTTCTGCCCAAGATGTGTGAGCTGCGTCTGGCCTGCGACGAGGCGGAAACAGTCACGGCACGATCCTACTGGCCGTTCCCGACCTATGCGGATATTCTGTTCAGTGTCAGATAAAGAGGTGTTATTCATGCCAATGGAAGAAATGATTAAGCAAATCCAGGAAACCGCCGCCAAAGAAGTGTTCGGCGTGTGGTTCCTGATCGGCGCGGCGCTCGTGTTTTTTATGCAGGCGGGCTTCGCTATGGTGGAAACGGGCTTCACCCGCTCGAAAAACGCCGGCAACATCATCATGAAGAATCTGATGGATTTCTGCATCGGCACCGTGGTGTTCGTGCTGCTGGGCTTTTCGCTGATGATGGCGCAGGACTATGTGCTCGGCTTCATCGGCGTGCCCAACCTGAAGATCCTGACGGATTTCGGCAGCTTTCTCAAAGACGGCAACGCCCCCTCCTTCGTGTTCAATCTGGTGTTCTGCGCAACGGCCGCGACCATTGTGTCCGGCGCGATGGCGGAACGCACGAAGTTCATTTCCTATTGCATTTATTCCGCCGTGATCTCGCTGTTCGTCTACCCCGTGGAGGCGGGCTGGGTCTGGAACCAGGCGGGCTGGCTCGTTAAGCTCGGCTTTCATGACTTTGCCGGCTCGGCCGCCATCCATTCCGTCGGCGGCATCACCGCGCTCATCGGCGCGATCATGGTCGGCCCGCGCCTTGGCAAATACATCAAAGACAAGGCGGGCAAGGTGACGAAGGTCAACGCGATCCCCGGCCATTCCGTCACGCTGGGCGCGCTGGGCTGCTTCATTTTGTGGTTCGGCTGGTACGGCTTCAACGGCGCCGCCGCGTGGGACGGCAATTCGCTGGCTTCCATTTTTGTCACCACGACCATCGCCCCGGCCGTCGCCACCTGTGTCACGATGGCTTTCACCTGGATCAAAAATGGCAAGCCCGACGTATCCATGTGCCTGAACGCTTCGCTGGCCGGTCTGGTCGGCATCACCGCGGGCTGTGACGCGCTCAACGCGCTGGGTTCCGCCGTGGTGGGCGTTGTGTCGGGGCTGCTTGTCGTTGTTGTCGTGGAGCTGCTCGACATCAGGCTGCACGTTGACGACCCGGTCGGCGCCGTAGGCGTTCACCTGGCCAACGGCATCTGGGGCACGCTGGCGGTCGGCCTGCTGGCCGACCCGGCCGCTCCGGCGGGGCTGAACGGGCTGTTTTACACCGGCAGCTTCCGTCTGCTCGGGATCCAGACGCTCGGCATCGCCGCCATTCTTCTTTGGACGGCCGTGCTGATGACCGGTACGTTTTTCGTTTTGAAAAAGACGATCGGGCTGCGCGCCAGCGCTGAAGAAGAGATCAAGGGGCTCGACAAAACGGAACACGGTCTGCCCAGCGCCTACGCCGATTTTGTGCCGGCGGTGGAAAGTCTGGATTACGGCTATGCGGGCGCCGTGGCGGTCAGCGGTGACACGCCGGTGGCGGAAGCGATTCCCGTCAAACAGGTGCCCGCGTTTGACAGCGGCGCGCCGAAGCTGACAAAAATCGAGATCATCTGTAAAGAGCAGCGGTTCGAGGCGCTGAAAAACGCCATGATGGCGATCGGCATCACCGGCATGACGGTGTCCCACGTGCTCGGCTGCGGCGCGCAGAAGGGGCAGCCCGAATATTACCGCGGCGTTGCGGTGGAGGCCAACCTGCTGCCGAAAATCCAGGTGGATATCGTGGTCAGCGAGGTTCCCGTGCGCCGGGTGATCGAAACGGCCAAACGCGTGCTGTACACCGGCCATATCGGCGACGGCAAAATTTTTGTTTACGATGTTGAAAACGCTGTGAAGGTCAGAACCGGCGAAGAGGGGTTCGACGCTTTGCAGGATGTGGAATAAGGGGAAACGATATGTGTTCGATCATGGGATACTGCGGCGAAGTGCTTGACGAAGCCGCGTTTGAAAAAGGATTTGCCCGCACCAAATCACGCGGGCCGGACGATTCAAGAACCGTGAAAGCCGGGCGGGGCGTACTCGCCTTTCACCGGCTTTCCATCATGGGTCTGCACCCGGAAGGCATGCAGCCGTTCACACTGAACGGCTGTTCTGCCGTTTGTAACGGCGAGCTCTACGGCTTTGCCGAGCAGCGGAAAGAGCTGATCGAAAAAGGCTACACGTTTGAGAGCGACAGCGACTGCGAAAACCTGCTGCCGCTGTATTTCGAGCACAGCGTCGACATGTTCCGCCTGCTCGACGCGGAGTTTGCCTGCATCCTCTACGACGGTCGAACGGATGAATTCATCGCCGCGCGCGACCCCATCGGCATCCGCCCGCTGTATTACGGCTACGACGAAAAGGGCACGATCCTGTTTGCCAGCGAAGCGAAGAACCTTGTGGGGCTGACCGAAAGGATCATGCCGTTCCCGCCGGGGCACTATTACAAAGATGGCGCGTTCGTGTGCTATTGCGATATCGCCGCGCGCGCTCAGACGAGCGAAGACGATCTGGAGACCGCCTGCCGCCACATCCGCGAAAAGCTGGTCGCGGGCGTGGAAAAGCGGCTGGTGGCCGACGCAAAGGTCGGCTTTCTGCTTTCGGGCGGGCTGGATTCGTCGCTCGTGTGCGCCATCGCCGCGAAAAAAAGCGACAAGCCGATCCGCACCTTTGCCATTGGCATGAGCGAGGACGCCATCGACCTCAAATACGCCCGGCAGGTCGCGGACTTCATCGGCGCGGATCACACCGAGGTTTTCATGACGCCGCAGGAGGTCATCGCTTCGCTGGAGGACGTCATCCACCTGCTCGGCACCTTCGACATCACGACCATTCGCGCGAGCATGGGCATGTATCTGGTCTGCAAGGCCATCCACGAAACGACCGACGTCCGCGTGCTGCTCACGGGTGAAATTTCCGACGAGCTGTTCGGCTACAAATACACCGATTTCGCGCCGGACGCCGAAGCGTTCCAGCAGGAGGCGGAAAAACGCCTGCGCGAGCTGCACATGTACGACGTGCTGCGCGCCGACCGCTGCATTTCGGTCAACTCGCTCGAAGCGCGCGTGCCCTTCGGCGACCTTGACTTTGTCAAATACGTCATGAGCCTCGACCCGGAAATGAAAATGAACCGGTACAACAAGGGCAAATACCTGCTGCGCCACGCCTTCGAGGGGCTCGGCTACCTGCCCGACAGCATTCTGTGGCGCGAAAAGGCGGCGTTTTCCGACGCGGTCGGCCACTCGATGGTGGATTACCTGAAGGAATACGCCGAAACGCAGTACACCGACGAGGAGTTTGAAGAAAAGCGGCAGCGCTACGTTCACGCGCAGCCGTTCACGAAGGAATCGCTTTTGTACAGAGAGATCTTTGAAAAATACTACCCCGACCAATCGGACATGATCGTGGATTTCTGGATGCCCAACAAGGCCTGGGAGGGCTGCAACGTGAACGACCCGTCGGCACGGGTGCTGGCCAACTACGGCGAAAGCGGAAAGTGAGAAAATGGCGATGACGAAGTATATCTTTGTAACGGGCGGCGTTGTGTCCGGGCTCGGCAAGGGCATCACGGCAGCCTCCCTCGGGCGGCTGCTCAAGGCGCGCGGGCTGAAGGTGGCCGCGCAGAAGCTCGACCCCTACATCAACGTCGACCCCGGCACCATGAGCCCGTATCAGCACGGCGAAGTGTACGTGACCGAGGACGGCGCGGAAACCGACCTTGACCTCGGCCACTATGAGCGGTTCATTGACGAAGACCTGAACAAGTATTCCAACCTCACCACCGGCAAGGTGTACTGGAACGTGCTCAACAAGGAGCGGCGCGGGGAATACCTCGGCTCGACGGTGCAGATCATTCCGCACATCACGAACGAAATCAAACAGTTTGTCTATAACGTGGGCAGGCAATCCGACGCGGACGTCGTCATCACCGAGATCGGCGGCACCATCGGCGACATCGAATCGCAGCCGTTCATTGAGGCGGTGCGCCAGATCGCGCTGGAGGTCGGGCGCGAAAACAGCCTGTTCATCCACGTCACGCTCGTGCCCTATCTGCACGGGTCGGAGGAACACAAAACCAAGCCCACCCAGCACTCGGTCAAGGAGCTGCAGGGCATGGGCGTGAACCCGAACATCATCATCCTGCGCTGCGACGAGCCGCTGGAGCCGTCGATCTTTGATAAGATCGCGCTTTTCTGCAACGTCAAGAAGGACTGCGTCATCGAAAACCTCACGCTGCCGAATCTGTACGAAGCGCCGCTGATGCTCGAGAAATCGGGCTTTTCATCGGTCGTCTGCCGGGAGCTCGGGATCCACGCGCC
>CAMJHI010000075.1 GCA_946405475.1 uncultured Clostridia bacterium | reverse complement strand
GGCCTACCTGTCCGGCTTTTTGGCGGATCAGTACGACGTGGATCGGGATCAGTGCAAAAAGCGCGCCGACGCCCGCACCCGCGCCAGCGCCGAAGGGTCGCTGCGGGGCACCGTTCAGGGCTACCAATCGGTTTCAACCAGACAGAACGAGATCCGGATCGTTCCGACCGGCACCAAATACGCGCTATTCCCCGTCTGGCTGCTCAACACGCAGTATCAGGGGCAGAATTACCGTTTTGCCATGAACGGACAGAGCGGCCGCTTTGTCGGCAACCTGCCCATTTCCAAAGCCAAGCTGGCCGCCCTGTTCAGCGCGGTAGCCGTGGGCGTAAGCGGGCTGCTGTTTGCGCTCGGCTTTGCCATCGGGCTTTATTAAGGGGGGCGCGGCATGAAACGGATCATTTCACTTTCTTTCTGTCTGCTCCTTCTGGTTCTTGCGGCGCTGCCCTGCGCCGCGGCCGAAACCGGCTGTCGGCTCGATGATGAATTGACCGGGCAGGAATCGGCGCATCTCGCTTCTTTATTTGACGCCGTGCGTCAGGCTTACGGCGTGGAGGCGTTTTTTGTCATCAATTACGATTATCAGCAGGGCGACGATTTCACAGCCTACGTCGATCAGTTCCTTGACGGGCACCGAACCGGCGAGGATGCGCTGATCTTTGCCGTGTCGAGCGACAACTATCGCATGGTGACACAGGGCAGGGCGAAAACGCTGATCCAATCAGACACGAAAGACGATCTCACCATGCTGTATGGCGCGATCAAAGAAGCCGATGAAAACGGCGAACAATATCAGGCCGCCGTGCAGTTTTACACCGCGGTGAACAAGCTGTTCGCCGAGCGCTCCGGCCTTGCCGAAGCCGAGCTGCCCGAGCCGCCCAAAACGCCGGGCAGCGTGCCGATCCCCGATGAGATCGCCCCCACGCGCGGCGACCGGCTGGTGGATCAGGCCAACCTGCTCAACGAAGCGGATGAGGCCGCTTTGCAGGAAAAGCTCGATCGCATCAGCGAACAAATGCAGTTTGACGTGGTCATCATCACCTGTGAGCACATCGGCTCGCGCAGTCCCATGGAATTTGCCGACGATTATTATGACTATAACGGCTTCGGCTACGGCGAGGATTATGACGGCACGGTGCTGCTCATCAGCATGGCTCAGCGCGATTGGTGGATCTCCACCTGCGGCTACGGCCAGACCGCGCTGTCGGATGATTACTTTATGGAATACATCCGCGTGTCCGATTTCTATTATGCGCTGACCGACGGCAACTACAAAAAATCCTTCAACGCTTTTGCCGATACGGTCGAAGCATTCGTGACCGAGGCCAGAACCGACCGGCCGTATGCGAGCGATCACAAGTATCACGCGTGGAGCAGTGTGTGCGTGGGGCTGGTCATTTCCCTACTCATCGGGCTGGCTGTGGCGGCGGGCGTGACCCACGCCAAAAAAACAAGCTATACCGGCTTTGTTCGTTCCCAAGCTCAGGCGGGTGATTATATGACCGATATGCGTCTCACCGGGCAGGCTGACGAGTATCTTTATAACAAAGTCCACCGCTCCAAGCGGGTCACGACCAGCTCTTCATCCTCTTCCTCCGGCGGGTCGTCCTATCATTCGTCCGGCTCCCACACGTCCTCCTCCGGGCGCAGCCACGGGGGCGGCGGCGGAAAATTCTGACGGGAGGAAATGCTTATGGATTTATCCGCGTTTGACGATCAGTGCGTGCGCGTCACGCTCCGGGACGGCTGTGTTTTTGAGGGCGCGTGCCAATACAATTGTGCCGAATTCAACGAAGCGGAGATCGGCCCCGACGAAGACGGGCTCGAGATCGCCCACCGGCTGTTTTTGCGCAGCGAGATCGAAAAGGTGGAACGAATCGACGAAAGCCATCCGTTTCTCGCGCCGTTCGGAGCCATCGAGGAAGACACGATCCGGGAGGGGATCGACCTGATCGGGGACGTGCTCATCAGCGAAGAGCCGCGCAACGCCGAACGCCTGCTGCGCTGTATCAGGCACCACCTCACGCAGCCGGACGATGACGCTTTGCCGGACAAACCGGCGCTGATCGCCGTGCTCAACGAGGCGCTCTGCTTCCCCGCCAACGAGCCCGTTTTCGACCTGATCCGCGAGCTTTTGGCGCTCTTATCGCAATAGCAATGAAACAGCCCGTAAACGGCAGGATGACCGTCTGCGGGCTGTAGAATACCGTAAGAGGTGAAGAATATGGATCAAACCAAAATCAACCGGTTCACCGACATGATCAGAAACAGCGGCAGCACCGTCTTTTTCGGCGGGGCGGGCGTTTCGACCGAAAGCGGCATGAAGGATTACCGCAGCGAAGACGGGCTTTACAACACGGTCAAGCAATACGGTGTGTCGCCGGAGACCATTCTGAGCCGCAGCTTCTTCTTCGCGCATCCCGACGTGTTCTATGATTTTTATTACAACTATTTTCTCAACACCGCAGCCGAGCCGAACCGCGCGCACCGGGCGCTGGCACAGCTTGAGCAGGCGGGTAAGCTCAGCGCGGTCATTACCCAGAACATCGACGGACTGCACCAGCGGGCGGGGAGTCAAAACGTGCTCGAGCTTCACGGCACGACCCTCAAGCACCATTGTCCAAACTGCGGCGCCTTTATGCCCGTGGAGCAGATCAAAGCGCTGAAAGGGCAGATCCCGAAATGCGAAAAATGCGGCGCCGTCGTCAAGCCGGACGTGGTGCTTTACGAAGAACCACTGAACGAGCGGGTGATCGAGGCGGCGGTTGACGCCATCGCCTCGGCCGATCTGCTCATCATCGGCGGCACGTCGCTGGCCGTCTACCCGGCGGCGGGCTTTATCCGCTATTTCAGGGGCGAAAATATGGTGCTCATCAACCGCGAGGAAACGGCCTATGACAGCCGCGCGTCGCTCATTTTCCGCGACAGCATCGGCGACGTGCTCAGCCAGACCGTCGCGGCTTTGCCGCTGTGACCCCGGCAAGCGTTGGAACCACACCAAAGGAGGAACGAACATGAAAAAGCTCATCTCCCTGATCCTGTGCGTCGTGATGCTCTGCTGTGCGGCGTCGCCCGCCGCTGCCGCCGACGGCGGCTGCCAATGCGGCTTTTCGCCCATCATTTACGTCGGGCCGCTGGGCTGCACGCCCATCGTGCGCGATGCGGGCACGGCTGACGAGCAGACCCTGTGGAAGCTCGACACGAAGTTTTTGCTTGCCAATCTCAAAGACGTTCTGCCTCAGCTCACCAAAGCGCTGCTCACCCGCAATTCACAGCAGCTCGGCGACGCGCTCGTGACCTTCGTCTACGCCTGCTTCGGCGACCTGGCGCTGGACAGTGAGGGTCGATCGAAGGCGAACGTCACAACACCTGAGCTGAACGTGCCGCAGGGCAGCACGCACGGCCCGGACAGCGACTATTATTTTGATTACGATTTCCGGCTCGATCCCTATGAGCACGCGCAGCGGCTGCACGAATTCATCGCGCAGGTCAAGGCACTGACCGGGCATGACAGCGTGAAGCTGAAATGCTCGAGCATGGGCGGCGTCGTGCTTTCCGCCTATCTGGAACAGTACGGCTATGACGGGATCGACGTCATCATCTGCCGCTGCGGCCCGCTGTGGGGCACGGCGGTGGCGGGCGAGGCGTTCACCGGCCGCATCGAGCTCAACGCCACGGCGCTCGCCCGTTATGGGGAAGACGCCATTCCTTTTTTGGAAACCGGCTTTGCCGATGATTTCATCGAGGGCACGCTTTACGCGCTGCTCGGCGCTCTGAAGGCGGCGGGCGTGATCGACGGGCTGTGCGCGCTGGGCGACCGGCTCATCAAAGACGTCGGCGAGCAGGTGTTCCGCGAGGCGCTGATCCCGATTTTCGGCACACTGCCCGGCATCTGGGCGTTCGTGCCCGAGGAATACTTCCATGAAGCCGTCGCCTTCATGCAGCTCCCCGCGCAGGGCGGTCTGCACGACAAGATCTTTGCCTACCGAACCGCCATGGCCAATATTGCCGCTAACCTGACGGCGGCGAAAAACAGCGGCGTCAAGGTTTGCCTCATCTGCGGCTACAACGTGCAGCGAACGCCCCTTATCACGCTCTGGCGCTCCACGTCAGACGGCACCGTCGACACGAAATACGCTTCGCTGGGCGCGACCTGCGGCAATACCAAGGAGCCGTTGAGCGAGGATTACGTCAACGCGCTGGCAGACAGGACCTATCTTTCGCCCGATCATATGATCGACGCGTCGACCTGCGCGCTGCCGGACTGCACCTGGTTCGTGCGCGATTGGCTCCACTGCAACGGCAACGCCGGGATCGACGAATTGTTCGAGCTTGTCATGACGGGCGATGAGGTCAGCGTGACGGCTTTTGAACAGTTTCCGCAGTTCCTTGAGGCGGATGACGATGCCGACACGGTCACGCCTGTCACCGGCGCGCCGAACGCGTGGCTCCGGCTGAAAGCAAGCCCGTCCTGGCTGAATCTCATCCGGTTCCTGTTCTCGTTCCTTCGTTCTCTTCTGACCCGATAAAGCCGCCGACCGTTTTCGGGCGGATTCATTCCGAATCAAAAAAGGCACATCCCTTTGGAACAGGGACGTGCCTCTTTTTTATTGGGTCATGACCGGAACAGCCTGCGCATGCGCTCGGCCGCTTCCTGAGTATCCGCCGGGCTGCCGAAGGTGGAAAAGCGGAAATACCCTTCGCCGCACGCGCCGAAGCCGGAGCCGGGCGTGCCGACGATCTGCGCTTCGTTGAGCAGATGGTCGAAGAACTGCCAGCTGTCCATGCCGCCGGGGCATTTCAGCCAGATATACGGCGCGTTTTGGCCGCCGCAATACCAGATGCCGAGCGCATCGAGCGCCGCCATGATCGTTTTGGCGTTTTGCTTGTAAACCGCGATGTTCGCCCTGATCTGTTTTTGCCCTTCTTCGGTGAACACGGCGCTCGCGCCCTTTTGCAGAATATACGACACGCCGTTGGTCTTTGTCGTGCGGTTGCGCACCCACATGGCGTTCAGGTTCATCCCGGCGCGTTCCAGCTCCTTGGGAATGACCGTGTAGCCGAGCCTTGTCCCGGTGAATCCGGCGGTTTTCGACAGCGAACAGATCTCGATCGCGCAGGTGCGCGCGCCCTCGATTTCAAAAATACTGCGCGGCAGCGTTTCGTCTTCAATAAACGCCTCATACGCCGCGTCAAACAGAATGACTGCGCCCGTTTTGTTGGCAAAATCGACCCATTCGGCCAGCAGGTCTTTCGTGAACACCGCGCCGGTCGGGTTGTTGGGCGAGCAGATATAGATCAGCTCGGCCTGTACGCTCTCGTCCGGCCGGGGCAGAAAGCCGTTTTCCTTGCCGGAGGGCAGGTGGATGATTTTGCGGCCGCCCATCACGTTGGCGTCGACGTAGGCGGGGTAGGCGGGCTCGAAGATCAGGCTGGTGTTTTCGGGTGAAAACAAATCGAGGATGTCGCCCAGCTCGTCGCTCGCGCCGCTGGAAACGAACACCTCGTCAGCTTTTAGCTTCACGCCGCGGCTTTGATAGTGCGCGGCGATGGTTTCACGCAGAAACGGCGCGCCGCATTCGGGCATATAGCCGTGGAACGTGCTCTGCTCCGCCTGCTCGCTGACCGCCTCATGCAGCGCGTCGATCACGGCCGGGCACAGCGGCAGCGACACGTCGCCGATGCCAAGGCGCAGCAGGCGCTGCCCGGGGTGCTCGGCAAGGTAGGCCGCTATCTTTTGAGAAATGTTGAAAAATAAATAAGAATCTTTCAGATCGGCATAGTGCGCGTTCGGCTTTAACATGGTTCGGTTTCCCCCTCATAAACAGTCTCGGCCGGACCGGTCATGGTCACATGATAATCACGGCTGACGGTGATCTCCAGTGTGCCGCCGTCGAGCTGCACAAAAACCGGCCGGTCAAACTCACACAGCCCCTTGCTCACGGCCGCCGCCGCGGTGGCGCACGCGCCTGTGCCGCAGGCCATGGTCACGCCGCTGCCGCGCTCCCACACGCGCATGCGCAGGGTGTTCGGCGCGATGAGCTGCGCGAATTCCGCGTTGACGCCGCCGGGAAAAGCCGAGTGATGCTCGATCTGCGGTCCGATTTCGGTCAGCGGCGCGTTTTCCGCGTCGTCAACGAACTGCACCGCGTGCGGGTTGCCGACCGACACGGGCGTGCAGACGATTTTTTGCTCATCGAGCGTCAGCGGCAGATCGGCCGATACCGTCGCCGCGCCCATCCCGACCGTGACCTGACGCACCTTACCGGCCGTCAGGCGCAGGTCGAGCGTTTTGATGCCGGACAGCGTTTCGATCTTCAGGTGCGTTTGGTCGGTGTAGCCTTTCTCATAAACGTATTTTCCCACGCAGCGGATGCCGTTGCCGCACATCATCGCTTCGCTGCCGTCGGCGTTGAAGATGCGCATTTTGAAATCGGCGATCTCCGACGGCGAAATATAGATCATGCCGTCCGAGCCCGCGCCGAAATGGCGGTCGGACAGCTTTTGTGACAGCGCTGCGATGTTTTCGGGCACGTCGCCGTAAACGTAAAGATAATCGTTGCCTAAGCCGTGCATTTTGGTGAAACGCATGTTCTCACTCCCTGTTCTTTTCCGAAAGCTTTTGTTCAAAGCGGTTTTTTCTGGTTTCTTCGGGGATGGCGGTGGGGTAGCAGCCGGTGAAGCACGCGCTGCAATAGTGCCCGCCGCCGGCCAGCTCGCCCAGACATTCGGCGGGCAGATAACCCAGCGAATCCGCGCCGATCATGGCCGCGATCTCATCGGCGGTGTGGCGGCAGGCGATGAGATTGTCCTGTGAGTCGATGTCCGTGCCGTAATAGCAGGGGAACCGGAACGGCGGCGCGGACACGCGCATGTGGATCTCTTTGGCTCCGGCGCGGCGCAGCAGCGCCACCAGATGCTCACAGGTCGTGCCGCGCACAATCGAATCGTCGATGAGCACGATGCGCCTGCCCCTGACCACGTCCTCCACGGCGGAAAGCTTGATGTTCACCTGATCGGCCCGCGCCTGCGGAGCGATGAAGGTGCGGCCGATATACTTGTTTTTGACCAGCCCGATGTCGTAGGGGATGCCGCTTTCCCGGCTGTAGCCCAGCGCCGCGTCCAGCCCGGAATCGGGCACGCCGACCACCAGATCGGCGTCCACCGGGTGCGTTTTGGCAAGCACGCGCCCCGCGTTGAGGCGGGCGGCGTGGACCGATTGTCCGTCGATCACGGAATCCGGCCGCGCAAAATAAATGTATTCAAACACGCAGATTTTTTTTTCCTGTCTGCCGCAGTGCTCCCGGCGCGAAACAACGCCGTCTTTGCTGAAAATCAGGATCTCGCCCGGCTCGATATCGCGGATGAAGCGGGCGCCGACCGCCTTGAGCGCGCAGCTCTCGGAGGCGACCACATACGCGCCGTCCGGCGTTTTGCCGTAACACAGCGGGCGGAACCCGTGCGGGTCGCGTGCGCAGAGGAGCTTTTGCGGCGACATGAGAATCAGCGAATAAGCGCCCTGCAGGGTGTTCATCGCACGGCTGAGCGCTTCTTCGATGGACGGCGCGGTGAGTCGCTCCTTCGTGACGATGTAGGCGATGGTCTCCGTGTCGCTTGAGGTGTGGAAGATCGCGCCGGACAGCTCCAGTGCGCTGCGCAATTCGGCGGCGTTGGACAGGTTGCCGTTGTGCGCCAGCGCCATGCGCCCTTTTTGATGGTTCACTTCGATGGGCTGGCAGTTGCTGCGGCTTGTGCCGCCGGTCGTGCCGTAGCGCGTGTGCGCCACCGCCATACATCCCTTGGGAAATGAAGCCAGCGCGTTTTTGGTGAACACCTCGCTGACGATGCCGACGTCCTTGTGCGACACGAACAGCCCGTCGTCGTTCACCACGATGCCGCAGCTTTCCTGCCCGCGGTGCTGCAGCGCGTAAAGCCCGTAATAACAAATCGTCGCCGCGTCCATGGGCGTGTCGGCATAAACGCCGAACACCCCGCATTCTTCGTGGATACTCATGCGTCTTTCCCCTTGAACGCCGCGCCGATGAAGCCCAGAAACAGGGGGTGCGGCTTGTTCGGGCGGGATTTGAATTCCGGATGATACTGCACGCCCACGTAAAACGGGCGGTCGGTCAGCTCGACGGTTTCCACCAGGTTTCCGTCGGGCGAAAGGCCGCTGAGCGTCAGCCCGCAGGCCTGCAGAGTCGTCCGGTAATCGTTGTTGAATTCATAGCGGTGGCGGTGCCGCTCGCTGATCCGATTTGTCTGATAGCAGCGTTCCATCGTTGTGCCGGGCTGGATCTCGCAGGGATAAGCGCCCAGCCGCAGCGTGCCGCCCTTGTCGATCTCGTCGCTCTGCCCGGGCATGAAGTCAATGACCTTGTGCGGACAGGCTTCGTCAAATTCGCCGGAGTTCGCGTCCGCGAGTCCCGCGGCATGGCGCGCAAATTCGATCACCGCGATCTGCATGCCCAGACAAATGCCGAAATAGGGCAGACGGTGCTCTCTGGCGTATTGCGCCGCCGTGATCATGCCCTCGATGCCGCGGCTGCCGAAGCCGCCCGGCACGATGACGCCGTCCAGCCCGCCGAGCGTTTCCCCGGCGTTTTCCGGCGTGATCTGTTCCGAGTCGATCCAGTGGATTCTGACGTGTGTGTTATAAAAATAGCCCGCGTGGCGCAGCGCCTCGGCCACCGACAGGTAGGCGTCGTGCAGCGCGACGTATTTGCCCACCAGCCCGATGTTCACCGTGTGCGGCCGCTCTTTGATGCGTCTGACCATGGCCGACCATTCCGCCAGATCGGGTTCTTCGGTTTCGATGCCGAGCTCGCGGCAGACCACGGCGGAAAAGCTCGATTTTTCCAGCATCAGCGGCGCTTCATACAGATTGGGCAGCGTGATGTTTTCGATCACGCAGTCCTTTTTGACGTTGCAGAAAAGAGATATCTTATCAAAGATCGAATCCTCCAGCGGCTCGTCACAACGGAGGATGATGATATTGGGATTGACGCCCATGCCCTGCAATTCTTTTACCGAATGCTGCGTCGGTTTCGTCTTGTGCTCCTCCGAGCCGTGCAGATACGGGACGAGCGTTACGTGGATGAAAAGGCT
>CAMJHI010000074.1 GCA_946405475.1 uncultured Clostridia bacterium | reverse complement strand
GTAATCGCCGTTGTTGACGAAATCCTTGGTCACGCCGAGGATGGTGGCGGTCTTCGGAACATAGAGATAATCGAACTGGTTCTGGATCTTCGTGTCGCCGAACTTCTTGTCAGCCGTGGCGGTCACCTTGAGGGTGTCGGTGTCAGCGTCGTAGTCGTAGGTCGGCTCAACATAGTTCTGATTCTCCACGGAAGCAGTCACTTCAAACCAGCGGCCGAGAACCTTGCTGATGAGCTCGACTTCGCCTTCGGTGAGGGTGACCTGATCGTTAAGAGCTTCAACGAACAGATCGTAACCGGAATACTGGGTGGTGCCGGCTGCGTAAGTGACGTTCTTGTCGTTGTAGAAGTCGTTGATGTAGCCGCCGACAAGAGCTTCGGTGACGTTGACTTTCGCGCCGTTGAGGTTTTCAACGCCGTTGTTGCCGAACGCGCGAACGTTGTTCAGGGTCAGCACGCCGTTGGCGTTGCCCATGGTGATGGCGTCGCTCATCGGGATCTGTTCACCGGTGTTGGGGTCGGTGCCGACGATACGGATGTAAGCGCCGGTGACGACAAGGTTGGTCATGGTAACGTTAGCGTTGCCGATGAGGATGGTGGGGCAGGCGTCTTTCACTTCGTCGATGAAAGCGGGGATGTAGTGATATTTCGCACCCGTGCCTTCGATGTCGGCGTCGATGAGTTCGACGTTGCCGCCGTTGATGACGATGGTGTTCTTATGGGGAGCACCAAGGATGGTTGCGCCGTTGAAGTTGATCTTCACGTCGCCGTTGATGGTGATGGGCGCGGTCAGTTCCACGTCGCCCTTGGTCCAGTTGAGTTCACCGCTGCCGTTGATAGCCGCGTTGATTTCAGACTGGAGCTGGTCACCGATTTTGGCTGCCTGTGCGGTGAAGCCGACTGCCACGCAGCCGAGGATCATGCACAGAGCGAGCACCGTTGAGAGGATTTTTTTCACGGTCTTCAACTCCTATTGAAATATTAGCGCAGTACCGTATCTGCACTTGCCAAAATTATATATTTTTTTAGTAAAGTTGTCAAGATAATTTTTATAAACTTTTAAGAATTAAATAATAAAAAACTTCTTATTTGACATCTTATTCTCATAACTAACAGGTAAAACGGCGATAATGGCTGAACTTTTTGTGCAAAAGTGTCGAATAACGTGCCGATTACGGCCAATTTTTCTACACGGCGTGATGCGGCCGCCGGGCTTGAACAGGGTTCAGATGAAAGAGAACGATTCCATGACCGCACCGCTCCCGGGCGCCGCAAAAAAATGCGCCGTGATCGGCTGATCACAGCGCATTCATGAAAAACTGAAATCTTATTGTTTGGCGCCTGCGTCGAACATTTCAAGCACCTTGACGCTCGCGGCGTAGCAGTCGGCCAGACCGTCCTTGTTCATGTTGTCATAGGTGTCGCGTCTGGTGTGATAATAATCCTCCAGCTTGTGGTTCAGGCCGGTGATGCCCGTCGCGCGGAAGCCCGCCTGCGCGAACGCGGCGGAATCGGTCGCGCCGCCCAGCGGGGGAACCATGCCCTTGCTGCACTTGATGTTCAATTCGGCGCACGCTTCCATGAACAGGTCGGACACGTCTTTGTCAGCCTTGACCGTGCCGTTGAGGTCGCGGTAGTTGGTCATGAGATATTTCGGGTCGTGGATGGTGTCGTAGGAGAAAATGAAAGTGGGCACGTCGTCAAATTCGCCCTTGTGCGCTTCGCACCAGGCCTTCGCGCCGCGCAGACCCGCTTCTTCGGAACCGGTCAGGATCACGCCGATCTCGGTGTTTTCAAATTCGATGCCTTCGTCCTTGAGCGCCTTGAGCAGGGCAATGCCCATGTAGCAGCCGCTCAGGTTGTCGTTCGCGCCGTCGACCACGCGGTTTTTATTCCACATGAAATACAGGCCGATCAGGAACGGCACAAAAATCAGACCCCACAGAGCCGCCGTTTTGAGGGAACCGGCTTCCAGACCGCCGAACACGCTCTTGGAAGAAACCATCTGAATGATGGAGAGCACGAGGAAATAAAGCGCGCCCACGCCGCCGATGATGGCATGGCTTTCAAAGCCAACGCCGCCCAGCGCGTAGTTCACGGGCCATTCCCACGCAGCGTCGGGGTGACCGTTGAAAAAGATGCGGCGCTTGACTTCGCCGGTGCAGCTTTTGATCGCCGTGACGTTGTGGCCGGTTTTTTGCGGGAAGCATTTGTCGACCACTTTTTTGTAGGCGCCGAACTGAGCCAGCGCAAGGGCCAGACCGGCCACGATCAGAACGGCGCTGATCAGCGGAGAGCAGAAGAACAGCGACAGGATCGCAAGGAGCACGAACGTCAGCGTGAAATACAGCCAGCCGTAGAAGGAGCCGGGGTTTTCCTCAAACGATTCCACGGAAACCTTTTCACAGCCGCAATCGTTTTTCAGCACGTCAGCCATGTACTCGCAGGCGATCTTTTCGCCCTCGGAGCCGGGGTCGCGCTTGGGCATATCCTTGCAGATGTGGGTGATCTCATCGATCATGTACTGCGCGGACTGCTGCTTGTTCTGAATGAGTTTTTCCAATTTCATGGGACAACACCTCACAAAAATAATAGACTAAAAGAATGTTGCGCGCGTCGCGCATGATTCCAAAAGAGAAAAACGGCACGGCACGAAAAAAAGCCCTGAAGGCAGAACCTTCAAGGCTGATGCACGGGATCAGTCCGCCGTAGCCGTCGGGGGGACGTTCGCGTCGGCCGGGGTGAGGGTGGCGCCACTGCCGTTGCCGACCTGCTTGAAGATCTGATCAGCTTTCGGGTTGTAAAGCTTGAAGCCGTCGCTCTTGTGCGAGGAATAGATCAGGATGGACAGGCGTGCGAACAGCGGGGAGATGAGGTAGGGGCAGAACTGGCCGGGGATCGTGTTCCAGATGCGGAACGCCGCCCAGGTGCAGTTGCGGAAGTAAGACCAGGAGTTGGAGTTGAGGATCTTGTTGCTGACCTTTTCCAGCTGCTTCTGAGTGAGGTTCTTTTCAAGGTAAGCGAACTCAAAGGTCTTGGCCTTGTTGTAGCGGTAGTTTTCGGCGTTGTAGTACAGGCCCTTGGGGTCGCTGCCGTCTTTGGGGCCGACAATGGAATAGCCGAAGGTGCCGATGGAAACGGCCTGACCCTTGGGCAGGTTATAGGCGCCGACCTTGATGGTGGAATTGGTCAGGTTTTTGATGTAGATCCAGGTGTGACCGTCAAGGCTGTGGTTTCTGTCCATCTGGCAGACGTACATGGTGGCCACGTAAGTCGGCTCTTCTTTTTTGAAGCCGAGGGAAAGCGCGGCGTTGGAATAAACCGTGAAGCAGCCGAGCAGCAACGTGACCGTCAAAATGAGTGAAAGAACTTTTTTCATTTTGAAGTCCTCCTTTTTAGATTTGTCCATAGTATAGCACACGCGCGAACGCGTGTCAATGCTCATATTATTATTCTTTTTTATTGCATTCTGGCAATAAATTATTTCGTTCGGTCCGTTGACAGCGACCGAAAAATTGTGTAAAATAAATCGAATTGAAAGGGAGGGATACCTATGCCATTTTCCGATCTGGGCGTTTTCCTGGGCAATATTTCGCTGTGGGAAATCGATCATTTCACGAAGAATCCGATGAAAGCGCAGAAAAAAGTGCTCAGCAGGATCCTGCGGCGCAACAAAAACTGCGAGCTTGGCAAAAAGCTGAATCTCGGCGCGATCAAGGGCATTGAAGATTATCAGAAGAACGTGCCGCTTTCCACGTATGCCGATTATGAGCCTTACGTTGACCGCATGATCAATAACAAAGAAGACCGCCTGATGTTTTCCGGGCGCAACATCCGCTACTGTTCGTCCTCCGGCTCCGTGGGCAAGCCGAAGATCCTGCCCAAGGGCGTCAACGATCTGTGGAAGATGCAGTGCATCGGCTTTTCCGTCAGCGTGGCGGTGGCGCAGCGCTGGCTGAAGCAGCGCGGCAAACGCCTGCCCGCCTCGATGGGTCCGCTGGTGCTGGTGCTCTCCGGGCATCCGCTGGCCGACGGCAAAAAGTGCAACGGCGCCGCGCAGATCCCGCTGACCTACCTCAAGTCGATCATCCGCTTTTTCTGCACCTCGCCCTATTCACTGCTCTGCCCCGAGCACGAGGAGCTGATCGACACCTCTTATTTCCAGCTCCGTTTCGCGCTCGAAAACCGCAACGTCAGCTACCTCGGCTCCATCGTGGTCACGCTGCTGACGACGATGTTCGATTACCTGCAGGATAACTGGCAGATGCTCTGCGACAACATCGAAAAGGGCGTCATCGACCCCAACGTCAAGTGCACGCCCGAACTGCGTGAAGAATATTCCAAAATGTTCAAGCCCAACCCGGCGCGCGCCGCTGAGCTGCGCAGAGAGTTTGAAAAGGGCTTTGACGATCCGATCGCGCCGCGCATCTGGCCGAAGCTCACCTGGGGCTACGGCATGATGGGCTCGAGCCTGTCGGTCTATATTGAAAAGCTGCGCAAGTACGTCGGCGATCTGCCGCTGCACAACATGGGCTATGCCGCCGCCGAAGGCTTCTTTGCCGCGCCGACGGAGCTCAACTGCAACGACGCCTGCCTGCTGCCGCACTGCATTTTCTTTGAATTCCTGCCGGTGGAAGACGGCGAAGAAAAAGCGAAGGAAGACGCGGCGCCTCTGCTGATCGACGAGCTGGAGGTCGGCAAGGATTACGAGCTGGTGGTTTCCAATTATTCCGGTCTGTACCGATATAAAATGGAAGACGTGGTGCACGTCACCGGCATGTATAATAATACGCCTCGTGTTGAGCTGCTTTACCGTCAGAACCTGAGCATGAACATCGCCAACGAAAAGACCACCACGCAAATGGTGGATGCTGCGGCGACCGCCACGGCGGAAAAATGCGGCGTCGGGTTCAAGGGCTACAGCTTTTACGGCGATTATTCCACCAATCCGCCGCGTTACTGCATGCTCACCGAGCCGGAAACGATGCCGGATGAAGAGACCCGTCAGAAGATGATCGACACGCTCGACGAAGAGCTGAAGGGGACCAACGAAAAGTATTTCAAATACAGACGCTGGGGCATGCTCAACCGTCCCGAGATCCTGATCCTCAAGGAAGGCACTTACACTGATTATCAGGATTATTTGCGCAATAAGGGCGTGGTGCTCAACCAGATCAAGCCCGTCACCGTCATCAACACCCCCGAACGCAAGGACTTCTTCTTCTCCCACGTCGTCACGGAAGATTCTTCCGCCGTGACCGAATGGAAAGAGAGCCAAAAGTAAACACCGTTTTCAGCGCCCCGTGTTTCGATACGGGGCGCGTTTTGCTTTTGACTTTTCCGGTAAATATGCTATAATTAAATCAACAAAATCGAACGGAAGAACGACCCATGCAAAACAATTCGACCGATCCGGTGCGCATTCTGCTGCCTGCGGGCGGCAACACTGTAAAGGCAGAAGCCTTAACGAAACAATTCAACACAACGCTCGTCACCGAGCACGATGAAGCGGGCGGGCTATACCTGTGCGCGGGCGCGGACGGCCTGTCGCTGACCGACGGGAGCCTGTCGCTCACGGTCGATTTTGACCAAGAGCGCAAGCGCCTGTCGCCGGGCAACCTGCAGCGGGAAATGCTGGTCAAAGCTTGCCGCATCAAAGGCAGGGAACGCCCGCTGGTCGTCGACGCGACCGCCGGGCTGGGGGAGGATTCCATCCTGCTGGCTGCCGCCGGTTTTTCGGTGCGGCTGTATGAGTACAACCCCGTCATTGCCGCGCTGCTGCGCGACGGATTGGAACGGGCGGCAAAAAATCCGGCGTTGGCGGAAACTGTTGCCCGCATGGATCTGCATGAGGCAGACAGCGTCGCCGCGCTGCCCGCTCTGCCGCAGCCGCCGGACGTGGTGCTGCTCGATCCGATGTTCCCGCAGCGGCAGAAATCCGCGTTGGTCAAAAAGAAATTTCAGCTTCTCCAGCGCCTGGAACAGCCCTGCGAAAACGGGGCGGAGCTGTTCGCCGCCGCCGTGGAAGCCAACCCGAAAAAAATCGTTGTCAAACGGCCTGTCAAGGGCGAAGCCTTGACAGAACACAAGCCGGATTATTCGCTGACAGGCAAAGCAATCCGTTACGATTGCTACGTTTTTGCGCATTAAACAGGAGGAAACCATGACCAAGATCCTATCTTTCGGGTCGTTGAACTACGATCACGTGTATCAGACCGACCATTTTGTGCAGCCGAAAGAAACGCTGGCCGCTGACAGCTATCGCCGCGGCTTCGGCGGCAAGGGGCTGAACCAGTCCATTGCCATGCGCAAGGCGGGCCTTTGTGTTTATCACGCCGGGCGCGTCGGGGCGGACGGGCAGCCGTTCGTTGATTACCTGACCCAAAACGGCGTTCGCACCGATTATCTGATCCGGGATGAAGCCGCTGTGACCGGGCACGCCATCATTGAGGTTTGTCACGGCGAAAACCGCATTCTGCTGCACGGCGGCGCCAACCGGCAGATCGACGAGGAGCAGATCGACCGCACCGTTGCGGCGTTTGCGGCGGGGGATTGGCTCGTTATTCAAAACGAGATCGCCAACGTGCCCCATCTGATCCGATCGGCCAAAAAGCAGGGGCTGAAGGTGTTCTTCAACGCCGCGCCGGTGGCGGAGGACGTGCTGTCCTATCCGCTTGAGCTGGTCGACGTGCTGTGTGTCAACGAGATCGAGGGCGCGTTTCTGGCGCGGACAAAGGAAGCTGATTTTAATAAAATTGCAAATGCTTTGCATAAATATTACACTAATACCGAAATCCTGCTCACCGTTGGCGCGGCGGGCAGCTATTGTGTGAACAAAGACGGCTGCTTCTTCGAGCCGTGCCGCAAGGTCAGCGTGGTGGATACCACCGCCGCGGGCGATACATACAGCGGCTTTTATCTGGCGGAAATGATCCGCTCGGGCGACACGCGCGCCGCCATGGCTTACGCCACCCGCGCCGCGTCGATCACCGTGCAGCGCCCCGGCGCGGCGGAATCCATCCCCACCGCGGAAGAACTGATTTAAGCGGATAGCAGATAGCAAATAGCGGATAGCAAACAGCTTTCCGGCTGTCGGCTCGATAATGCGAAAGGCGGAATGCGAAAGGCGAAAGGCGAAATGGTGGAAGGGCTTCGCCCTTACCCATTTTTAATCCGAAGCCGAAGGCTTCCCTTCATTATTCAGTTTTCAGTCTTAAGTCTTCAGTATTTCGGAATTAGCAATAGCAAATTCCGATTTAATAAGGTAGTTATTATTATGAAAAAAGTCATCGTGATCGGCTGTCCGGGCAGCGGCAAAAGCGTTTTTTCGCGGCAGCTCCATGCGATCACCGGTCTGCCGCTTTATCCGCTGGATCTGATCCGCTGGCGGGCAGACAAAACATTTCTTACGAAAGAACAGATGCTCGAAGAAGTCCGAAAGCTCGTTGCGGCGGATGAATGGATCATCGACGGCAATTACGGCGCGACCATGGAACTGCGCATGGCTCATTGCGACACGATCATTTTTCTCGATTATCCGACCGAGGTCTGCTATGAGGGGATCATGGCAAGGCGCGGTACTGCCCGGCCGGATATGCCGTGGGTGGAGCCGGTCGATGAAGTCGATCCGGAATTTGTCGATTCTGTACTGCAATACAATGCGGTCAACCGCCCGATCGTTCTGGAACGAATTCAAAAATATGCCGACGGTCGTGAGGTATACGTTTTTCAAGGCAGAGAAGAAGCGGCCGCATTTCTTGATTTAATACAAACAGGTTCTGTTCCTGAAGAATAAAGGAGGATTTCATCATGCAAAGACTGTTCCGCGTGTTCCTGGCGATCCTTACTTTTTTCGCGTCCCTTTTTCAGCTGATCTTCACGCCCAATGTGATCCGCGTCGACTTTGATCACGCCGTGGGTGACATGCGGCCTGTGCACAACATCGGCCGCATGCCGGAGTATGAGGTGAACAGCGAAGTCAACCGCCGTTTTACCGAGGCGAACATGACCTCGTGCCGCACGCACGACATCAACTGCACCGACATCCACCGCATTTTCCCCGATTTTTCGGCGGACGTCAACGACGAAAGCTCCTATCATTTTGCGGAAAGCGACAAGGTTCTCGCGTCGATCGTCGACACGGGCATGGAGCCGTTCTTCCGTCTTGGCATCAGCTACAGCAACCCCGTGGCAGACCACGACCATCTTGTGCCGCCCGCCGACTACGACAAATGGTCGCAGATTTGCGAGCACATCATTCTCCACTACAACGAAGGCTGGGCGGACGGTTTCCGCTACAACATCAGATACTGGGAGATCTGGAACGAGCCGGAAAACAGCGACGATGTTTCGGATAACCACTTCTGGATCGGCACCGACGAAGAGTTCTTCCGCCTTTACGATACCGCCGCCAAATATCTGAAGGGCAAATTCCCCGCGCTGAAAATCGGCGGCTACGGCTCCTGCGGCTTTTATGCGCTGACGAAAACGAACGTCATCAACAACGGCGCGACCCCGCGAAACCAATACTTTGTGACTTACTTCCAAAATTTCCTCGCTTATATCCAAGAGCATCAGTCTCCCATGGACTTTTTCACCTGGCACAGCTACACCACCACCGAAAAGAACGCGCGCTACATTGACTACGTCAGAGAAAATCTCGCCAACGCTGGTTACGGCGACGCGGAGATCATCTGCGACGAGTGGAACTACAACCCCACGGAAAACGACAAGCTCGACCGCCGCAACGGTGCCAATCAGACGTCGATGCTCATCATGTTCCAGAACGAAGGCCTCGATCTGGCACATTATTATAACGGCGACGATGACGCGACGCTGTGGTCCGGTTTGTTTATGAAGGGGCGTCAGCCTTCCCCGGCTTACTACGGCTTCTGGGCGTTCGGGCAGATGTACCGCCTCGGGCATCAGGCCGAGATCAAAAACCTGCGGCTGGCCGATGATCTTTATGCGTTGGCCGCAGCAGGGGAGGACGGGCAGGCGCTGCTGATCGCGAACGTATCCGAAAAACGGGATCGAAAGCTGAAGATCGACGCGGGCGATTACACCGTTGACAAGTGCATGACCGTCAACGAAGCCTACGAGTGGGTCGAGACGCCGCTGCCCGATCGGATCGAAAGCGGCTCTATGCTCTACGTCACG
>CAMJHI010000073.1 GCA_946405475.1 uncultured Clostridia bacterium | reverse complement strand
TAAATCATTTTCAGCAGCTCCATGACGGCGGCCGCCGTATCTGTCCCATACCGTTTTGCGATGCTGCGTTCGATATTGCCCACGGAATCGCCGCGGGCGACGCCCTCCATCACATCATAACCGGCGAGATACTGCAATTGAAAATAATAATTCATTTCTTTGGGGTAACCGTATCCGTTATCCATCCAGTAGTCAATCGTCGTATCATCAATGTAATATAGAAAACTGACCGTTTTATCGGTTTTGGGGTGATTCATCAGCTTCTGTTTGCTTGTTGCGCTGCCCTCGATGATGATCTGTTCAAGAAACGGATACTTTTCAAACGCATTGCCATTAAACGGCAGATCCTCCTGCACGACATGGGTGAGTTCATGCAGGAGTTTTTCGGCGGTATCGTGGAACGCGTCCTCGTCGTCGTTCGGATCGTAGAGGATCGTAACGGTCGAGACGCCGCCGGCCCGCGTGGTAAAGCCCGACGCGGAGCCCTCTGAATCCAACCGCTTCCCCTCTTCGCTGTCCGTGCTGACAAAACGCAGCGCGCAGGCGCTCAGCGGTTCGATGAAATTCTGACAGATGAACGTCGTCTTGGACGGATAATCCCCGCCGATCCGGCTCCAGGAATCATAGTTGGCATACAGCCCGTCCAGAATGACTTTAGCGCAATCAAGCTCAACGTCGGAGAGCTTCTTGTCTGCCGCAACAGCCTGCAGCTTTTGCAGCAAATCGTCATAGGTCAGCCCGGCGTAGGCGGCTTCATCCGCTGCGTCATAGCTGACAGCCGTGTTTTCTTCCGTCGTCGGCTCCGGCACACTGCTTGTAAGTTCTTCCGTCGTCTGTTCCGAAACGGCCTGAGTCTGAACGGCCGAAGCGGTCTTTTGCTCGGATCTGACCGTCAGCACGATCCCGCCGAGCAAAAGCAGGACGGCCAAAAGCGAACGCAGCGTGATCGCACGCGTTTTTTTCGATTTATCCACAACGATATTCCTCCGACGCATAAAACAGATGGCAAGAGAAGTGTAGCACAGATCAGTCAAAAAAGTCAAAGCGATCGGTAAGCTTAATTCGACAAATCTGAAATAATCTGTTATAATACTGATTATTGTGGTGGGGGGAATGCCTTTGGACAAGCCGAATTTCAAACAAACCAGACAAATGCTCCTCGATTTTGAAGAAGCGGTCGCCGCCCTGAACGGGATCGAGCAATCCCGCGAGGGCGCGCAGCAGGAGATCCGCGCGCTGACGCGAACGGTCCTGCAGGAAAAGCAGGATGCCGTGCTGGCTCAGATCGACGTGGAGCAGCTCAATTCGGACAAAAGCGGCATTCGCGTTTCCGCCCTGCGCAAGGCGGGCATCAACGATCTGTCGCAGCTCGCGGGCAAAACGCAGCATCAGATCGAGATGATCCCCGGCATCGGCCCGGACAGCGCGGGCAAGATCGCCGCCGCCATGAAGCAAATAATCGCCGGGCTGAAAACGGACGGCGCCGTTCGGTTTGACCCGAACGATCCGACCCCGAGCGAAGAAAAGCTGCTGACGCGGCTGTACGTGCTGCTCCATACGGGTCAACCCATTCAGCAGGCCAAGGCGCTGCGCAAAGAGGCAGACGCAAAAAAGGCGGAGGCCGACCTGCTCGCTCCGGCGACGAGTCCGATCAAATGGGCGTTCGCCTCCAAGGCAAAAAAAGAAAAAGCACTGGCCGCTCTTGCCTCCTTCACAGCATACTTTTCGGAGCGCTTTTCGCCGCAGTACGAAACGATCAGGGAACAGTTTGACGCTGTCGTCAACGCCCCGTTCGGCACCTGCCTGCGGGATTTTGAAGCAAACGCCGCTCGTTATTACGCGCTGCTGGAAAAGCTGACCGGCCGCAAGAGCGCCCCGCCCACCGACAGCGGACTGTCGGGTGAGCTCATCGCGCAGATCGAAGCGGTCGAAGCCGACACGCGGGGACTGAAGGCCACGCTGCGTTCGTATCAATTGTTCGGGCTGCGCTATATCCTCAAACAAAAGCGCGTGCTGCTGGGCGACGAAATGGGGCTTGGCAAAACCATGCAGGCCATCGCCGCCATGGTGTGCGCCCGCAACGCGGGGGAGCACCACTTCATGGTCATCTGCCCGGCGAGCGTGGTGATCAACTGGTGCCGCGAGATCGAAAAGTTCAGCGATCTGACGACGGTGCGCGTGCAGGGCAACGACGACGCGGCGGAGCAATTCTGGCGGGAAAACGGCGGCGTGCTGGTGACGACCTTTGAATCCTCCTCCAAAATCGAGATCCCGGAGCGATTCCGCTTCGGCATGCTGGTGGTGGACGAGGCGCATTACATCAAAAACCCCGAAACCATCCGCACCCGATCCGTCATGCGCATCATGGCGCACACCGGCCGCGTGCTGTTCATGTCGGGCACGCCGCTGGAAAACCGCGTGGAGGAAATGTGCTTTCTCATCAGCCTTCTGCAGCCGGAGATCGCCGCGAAGGCTTCGCAGATCAAATCGCTTTCGGGCGCGGAGACCTTCCGCACCGCCATCGCGCCGGTTTATCTGCGCCGCAAGCGCGAGGACGTGCTCAAGGAGCTGCCTGAGTTGACAGAGCGCAAAGAATGGTGTATTCTTTTGCCGGAAGAAAAACAGGTGTACGAGGCCTCGATCCTGGCCGGGCAGTTCGCGCAGGCGCGCCGCGTGTCGTGGAACGCGCCGGACGCGGAGAAATCCTGCAAGGCGCAGCGGCTGCTCAAGATCGTGGACGCCGCACGGGAGGAAAACCGCAAGGTGATCGTGTTTTCCTTCTTTCTTGACACCATCGCCACCGTGCGTGCCCTGCTGGGCGAACGGTGCTGCGAACCCATCAACGGCTCGGTTTCGCCGCAGCGGCGGCAGGAGATCGTCGACCGCTTCAACGAAGCACCCGGCGGCTCGGTGCTGGCGGCACAAATTCAATCCGGCGGCACGGGGCTGAACATTCAGGCGGCAAGCGTCGTGATCTTATGCGAGCCGCAGTTCAAGCCCTCCATCGAAAACCAGGCCATTTCGCGGGCCTACCGCATGGGGCAGACCAAAAACGTGCTGGTCTTCCGACTGCTGTGCGACGACACGGTGGACGAGCGCATCATGGAACTGGTGGAAAACAAGCAGGCCGTCTTCGACGCCTTCGCGGATGATTCCAAGGCGGCGGAAAGCATGGCGGAGGTCGACGAAGAATCGTTCAGCCGGATCATCGAGGCGGAAAAAGCGAGGATCGCGGCCGAGCGCGAAAACGCCGAAGCACCGCAACCGGCAGTGCAGCCCGCGCCGCCAGCCACATGATGTGGTATAACATTGGTTAATAATATTGTTATTATATTAAGGAGGTACCCTATGATATCCTTTTCGATCCAGGCAAATCTGTTCAAAAAGATTGCCGCCCTGTTCACGGCCATTCTCATGAGCCTCGGCATTGTGATTAACAAGCCGCTGCCCAGAGACGGCATCAAGGCCGACGCGGTCATGTCCTTTGCCAACGAAGTGGCGGGCAGCGCCGCCGGCATGATCAGCGTCACGTCCAACTATGACGGCGAATACGAGCTTTACTGGGGCGACGCCAATGGGGAAAAGCTCGTCACTTCGGCCCAATCCGGCCGGACGCTGATCTACAGCGAATTTGCCGACGTCGACGTCAAACGCGGGCTCGGGGAAGAAACCATGAATTCGTTCCTGGCCATTCCGCCCGAAGCTGAAACCATCCTGCTCTATTACGGCGACACCCTGCTGGACACCGACGAGCTGCCGCAGGGCAAAAAGGTTGCTGCGGCCAAGCCGACCTATTCCTTCGGCGGGCTGAGCGACGTGCACTTCAACCGCTACGATTCGACCGGCGGCGACGACTCGGATATTTCCTACCCCAGAGCGCTGAACCTGCTGGATGAAATGGGCGTTTCGCTCGTGGCGCTGGCCGGCGACCTGTCCAACAAGGGCGAGGCTTCCTCCTACGAATCGTTCCGCAAATACAACGAGCAGCACGATTTCCCGGTCTACACCTGCCGCGGCAATCACGACTGCAAAAAGGAATTCAGCTACGACGCGTGGAAAGCCAACGTGAACGTGGGCGTGTTCGACGGCGAAACGGCCCCCGAGGGCGTGCTCGCGCGCAGCGACAACGGCTTTGACTTTGTATATTCCGGCCGTGAGACCCACGGCGATATCTTCATTTTCCTGAGCCAATGTTCGGATAAATACCTGCCCGGCGTTGAAATCCTGAAGCAGGAACAGCTTGACTGGCTGAAAGCGCAGTTCGACGCCTACCGCGGCAAACGCATCTACCTGTTCTTCCACACCTTCCTCACCTCGCTGCAGGGCGACCCCCGCATGGGCGAAGGCAACATCGTCAACGACTACGGCTACTTCTATCCCCTGCCCTACGTCAAATACAACAGCGACGAGCAGCAGTTCTGGACCCTGCTGCGGCAGTACCGCAACGTCATTTTCTTCAACGGTCACTCCCACTGGGCGTATGCCATGCAGCGCTACAACAAGGACTTGAACATCAGCAGCGTTGAGGGCCGCAGCGCCCCGATGGTGCACATTTCCAGCGTCGCCGCGCCGCGCACGACCGATATCCTGCACCCGATCCAGACCTCGAACCCCGCCAAAATGTCGGAAGGCCTTTACATCGCGGTGTTCCCGGGCTACGTCATGACCTACGCGATGGATTTCGTCAATAACACCATCCTCGCCTACGCCACCTACCGCATTGCCCGATAAAGCAGGTGAACAACGTGAACGACAAGGTTCCTTTTCGTGAAAAAATCGGCTACGGCGTCGGCGCGGTCGGCCTTGACCTGAGCTACGGTCTGTTCTATTCCTATCTCTCGATCTACCTGACCGACGCGCTGGGCATTTCGCCGCTGTTCCTGCTCATTCTGGCGCCGATCGCGCGTGTTTGGGACGGCATCAACGACCCCATGATGGGCAGCATCGTCGACGCCTCCCACAGCAAAATGGGCAAGTACCGCCCGTGGATTCTGCGCGGCGCGATCGCCAACGCCGTCGTACTTTGCCTGCTGTTCAACAACCCCGGCATCCGCAGCGGCTCCGTCTGGCTTTATGTTTACGTCGCGGTGTTTTACGTGCTGTGGGGCATGAGCAACACGCTGGCGGATATCCCCTACTGGTCGATGATCCCGTCGTTTGCCACGCAGGAAAAAGACCGCAACTTCATTTCCACCGTCGCCCGCACGTTTTCCGGCCTCGGGCAGGGCATCGTGCTGATCCTGACCGCGCCGATCGTGGCCTTCTTCGGCAAATCGAGCGAGAGCGATCTGGACAAAATGACGGCGGACAGCCTGAAGCTCGGCTTCGGCAAATGGTCGATGATCGCCGCGGCGCTGCTCGTGGTGTTTGCCTGCGTGTGCGTGGTTTCCACCAAAGAGCGCAACGTGGTGCAAAGCGGTGAAAAATTCTCGTTCAAAAACGCCCTGCATGAGGTGCGGCACAACGATCAGCTTCTGATCTTCATGCTCTTTGCCATGATCTCCAACGCCGGGTACTACATGACCTCGGGCATCAGCAGCTACTATTTCAAAGCGGTGCTGGGCGATCTGAAGCTGCAATCCCGGTTCAACCTGTTCGGCGCCGTCGGCTCGGTGCTGGGCATTGCCGTCATCCCCGTTTGCTCCCGGTTCATGAACAACCGCTCCATCTACAAGCTTTCGCTGAGCATGGCGGCGGCCGGTTACATCGGCATGGCGGTCATCGGGTACGGCTTCGGCGGCAACGTGCTGGGGCTTGGCCTTTGCTACCTCGTCACCTCCATCGGCATCGGCAGCATGTTCGTCAACCAGACCGTGATGCTCGCGGACGTGGTGGATTACGGCGAATACAAGCTCGGCAAACACAGCCAGAGCCTGACGTTCTCGATGAAGGGCTTTTTGCAGAAAATGGCCTACACGCTGCAGTGCATCATCATGTATTCCGCGTTCAGCATCACCCGTTATGACGGGCAGGCCGCGGTGCAGACCGCGCAGGCCAAGGGCGCGATCACGGGCATGATGTTCCTGCTGCCGCCCGCGCTGATCCTGATTTCACTGGTCGTTTTCACGAAAAAGTTCAGGATCTACGGCGACTTCAAGCAGGAAGTGCTGACCGCCGTTTCCGAAAAGCACAAAGCGCAGAACAACGCATAATATGATTTCAGCCTGCATAAACATGCAGGCTGATTTTTTTATTCTTGACAAACGGGGCGCGATTGATATAATGAAAAAAGCGCTGTCAAGAACTGAAAAAGCAAAGGAAGAACCGCTTTGAAAAAAATCAAGATCCCCTGTGAGCTGACTTACGTGCTGAGCATGATCCTCATGCCGTTTTCCGTTGTGCTGAGCATCAAGGCAGACCTTGGGCTTTCCATGATCGCCGCGCCGAGCTATATCATCAGCGATCGCTTTACGTTCATCACGACCGGGCAGGTCGAGTGGGCGCTGCAGGCGCTGTTCATCGTGTTGATGTGCATAATCATACGGCGCTTTCGCCTGACCTACCTCACCTCGTTTTTGAGCGCTCTGGTCTACGGCGGGCTGATCGACCTGTTCCGCTATCTGCTCCGGCCGCTCGTGCTGCAGGCGCTGCCGCTGCGCATCCTGTTCTTCGTGCTGGGCATGGTGCTCACCAGCCTGTCCGTCGCGCTGCTGTTCAAAAACTACCTCGCGCCCTGCGCCTACGATTATTTCGTGCGCGTGGTGGGTGAGGTGAAAAAGCTGGATATGCGCAAGTGGAAGATCGCCTATGACGCGGGCATGCTGCTGTTCAGCGTGATCCTGTCACTGGCGCTGTTTCGCGGTCGGCTCGTGGGCTTAAGCATCGGCACGGTGGTGCTGGTGGTCTGCAACGGCAACATCATTTCGTTTTTCTCAAATTTTCTTGACAGGCACTTTGAATACTACGACGGCCTGCCGTGGCGGAAATTCTTCGCCGTGCAGTAAACGTAAAAGCAAAAGCAAAGACTCCCTCGGTGAGGGAGTCTTTTTGTTATGCCGTAACAGTAGCGGATTCCGAACGGTTGCCGGCGCCGTCAAGGGCGACAACGGTATAGGTTTTGCCCGATTTGACGTTGATCTGCAGGTCTTCATCCGCTTCGACGCGGGCGACTGCTTTGCCGTTTTGGTACACGATATAATACGCAATGCCGATATTGTCCGTCGACGCGCTCCACGTCAGCACGCCGTCCGATACGGTGAGATCCCCCGGCGCGGCGGGCGGTTCGGTTTCAAGCCGGCCGTTTTGCAGGTAATCCAGGTAAGTATCGTGATAGGTCTGGTGAACGGTATGCGGGCTGTAGAAGTGGTTGTAAGAAAACGTGATGATGTTTTCCGCGTAATGCGACGCGATCTCCATCTGCCGGACAAAGCGGTCGAGCGTGGCCGTCTGATTCGTTTGCTCCAGCGTCGCGGGCGGCATGAACGGGAGCGCTTTGCGAGCGACCGTCATATTCTCACAGTTCGCCCAGAGCGCGACCTTGCCCGGACAGGTCTTCACCGCGGCGGCGTACATTTTCCACACGTCCTCCAGCCGGTCAAGCGGCGTCCATTGCGCCCCGACCGCGTCCTGCGGCGCGAAAATGTCGCCGTCGCGCAGGTGTGCTTTCTGAAAGAAGGTCTTCCACATCGGATAAGTCGCCAGAACGGACGGCACAGAGAGGTATTCGGTAAAGTAAGGGCTGACCAGCATCGGCAAAGACGGGTCGAGCTCGTTCGCGCGGTCGATGACGGTGTTGAAGCCGCGGATGATGCGGCTCCAACTGACCTGATGGGTGAGCACGTTATTGAATTCCGGCGTGAAATACCACCCGTAAAACGTATCGCGGTAAGCTTCGTGATAGTTGTCGTAGAGCTCCGTCATCATCTGCGCCATGGTTTCGCAGACGGTTTGATAGGCGGGCCTGATGCCGCCCCAGACCCACCAATCGGCGTAATCCGCCAGACCGACAAACACCTTCAGGCCGCTGTTCTGACAGTTGCGCAGCGCGGCGTCGACCACGTCGCAAACCGGTTCGCAACCGGCAAAGCATTCCAGTCCGCTCGGGTAATTCACCTCGGCGCTGCCGCCGGAAAAGCTCGCCACATCCTGCAGGATCAGATATTCGATGCCGGCTTCCTTCATATAGCGGATCTCTTCCTGCCAATCCTCATCGCTCCACCACAGGCAGAGCCACGACTGAAGAAAGGTGCCGTTGAATCTCGCCTCACACCGCTGCGGCGGGGTCGAGCCGACGGAAAAGCCGAAGGCAAGAGAAACAATAAAGCTGATAATTCTTTGAAACATAACACAGCCCCCTTCTGTCGTTCATTATATCACCACCGGCAGAAAAGGCAAGGCTTCTTTTATTTTAATTAAAATTACAGAAATATAAATATTTATGGAATCCTTTACAGTTCCACGATGATATGATATAATGGCGAAGAATATAGCTATGTCATCACGAACGAACAGAAGGGAACAAAATGAACGAACTGCAACAATGCGAATTTGAAATTCTGAAAGAGATCGACATTCTTTGCCGCAAGCATAACATTCGCTATTTTCTCAGCTACGGCACTTTGCTTGGCGCCATTCGTCACAAGGGCTTCATTCCGTGGGATGACGACCTTGATATCATGATCGACGCCAAAGATTATTTTCGCTTTATCGAAGCGGCCAAAAACGAGCTGCCGGAACACCTGTTTTTGCAGTCATCCGACACGGATCAATGGTATCGGGCGTATATCAAAGTTCGCATGAACGGTACGACGATGATCGAGCAAAGCTACAAAGGCATTCCGTTCCATCAGGGCGTTTGGGTCGACATTTTTCCGCTCATCGCTCTGCCGGACGATTCCAAACAGATCGCCCGGATCAACCGGCTGATCCTGCTGTCTGAATTGTTGGTGCAGGACGCGTTTTTTGCCTTAACAAAAAACCTGTCGCCGAAGCTCAAACTGCTGACCATGCTGCCGCTTTCGCTGCGCAGAAGGCTGGCAAACCGGCTGCGCAAGCGGGCGTTCCGGTCGATCGAAGAGTGTGACACCTGCGGCTGCTACATCGGGTTTCCGTTCAGAGCGCCGCGGCTTCAATCGGATTGGTTCCGGGAATCGATCCTGACGGAGTTTGAAGGCGCTCAACTCCCCATCCCGAAGGATTATGACGCGGTTCTGACCGCGCTTTACGGCGACTACATGACGCCGCCGCCCGAGGACAAGCGAAACGGCGGGCACACAATCGCGGTGCTTGACCTGAACAACGGTTATGAAAAATACTTTTCTCCGCGAGAGAAAAACGAGT
>CAMJHI010000072.1 GCA_946405475.1 uncultured Clostridia bacterium | reverse complement strand
ACCTACAAGAAGATCGTCAACGAAAAAGAGGGCGACAAGGCGATCGAAAAGATCGAGCGCTTTGCGTTCTATGACCGCGCCAAAAAGGCCTATGCCGTGATCGCCACGGGCGAAACCGCCATTTACGCCAACGTCATCCTCAAAAAAGGCGTTGTCAAGGAATGATAAGAAATATCATTTTCGATATGGGGAACGTCCTGCTCGATTTTGACCCCGAGGCCGCCGTGCGGCGGCTGCCGGTCGAGCCGACAGCGCAGCAATTCATCAAGGAGCTTTTGTTCGCCTCGCCCGAATGGGTCGCCTTTGACCGCGGCGATCTGACGGAGGAAGCCGTGCTTCAGCGGTTGAGCGCCCGCGCGCCCGCCGAGCTGCGTGACCCGTTGCGGGAACTGTTGCACAACTGGCACGAAACCATGATCCCCCTGCCCGGCGCGAAGGAATTTCTGCAAGAGCTGAAAGAAAAAGGCTTTCGGTTGTTTGTGCTGTCCAACGCGAGCGAACAGTTTTGGACGTATTTTCCGCGGGAGATCGACGTCAGCCTGTTTGACGGCGTCGTCGTTTCGTGCGACGTGCATCTGCTCAAGCCCGACGTGCGCATCTACCGGCATTTGCTGGATACCTATTCGCTCGACCCGAACGAATGCCTGTTCATCGACGACCGCGCCGACAACCTGCAGGGCGCGGAACAGGTCGGCATCAGGGGGCTGGTTTTTGAGGGCGATTATGACGCGGTGAGAAAGACAGTCAGAATTTAACGCACTGATGTGCGTTAAATTCTGAGCGATATACGCCTGCGGCGTTCGATATATTTGTTGCACAAATTCGATATATGCTCACGCTGTTCGCATTCGATATGTTCGGCTTTGCCGAACAAGAAAAACTTGTCCCGACAGGGACATATCGAACCGTCAGGTATATCGAACCGAAGGTATATCGAATTGCGCAGCAATATATCGAGTCGAGCAATAGCTCGACAAATTCCGTGTTGAACAACACGATCCACGAATACGATTGTAAAAAAGGAGGAGCGAAACCGTGAAACGAGTGCTCGCTTTTGATTTCGGCGCATCCAGCGGACGCGCCATCGTCGGCTGCTTCGACGGCAGCAAGATCACATTGGAAGAGGTGCACCGGTTTTCCAACGACCCGGTGAGCGTGCACGGCACCACCTATTGGGACGTGCTGCGCCTGTTCCACGACATCAAGCAGGGGCTGATCAAGGCCAGACTCAGCGGCGGTTTTGATTCGATCGGCATCGACACCTGGGGCGTCGACTTCGGGCTGATCGACGAACACGGGCTGCTGCTGGAAAACCCCATCCACTACCGCGACAAGCGCACGGTCGGCATTCTGGAGGAAGCGTTCAAAAAGATCCCGAAAGAAAAGCTTTATGAGCTGACCGGCATTCAGTTCATGGAGCTGAACACCGTGTTCCAGCTGCTCTCCCTGCGGCAGCAGCGCCCGTATCTGCTCGACCGGGCGGACAAGATGCTGTTCATGCCCGACCTGTTCGCCTATTTGCTCACGGGCGTGAAATCCACCGAATACTCCATTGCCACCACCTCGCAGATGATCGACATCAAAACCGGCGACTGGTGCGACGAGATCTTTGAAAAGCTCGACCTGCCCAAGCGCCTGACCACCGACATCGTCAAGCCCGGCACGATCATCGGCACGCTGACCGACGGCGTGTGCGAGGAATGCGGCGTTGACAAGGTGCCCGTGGTGGCGGTGTGCGAGCACGACACGCAGTCGGCCATTACGGCCGTCCCCTGCCCCGAGGGCGACTTTGCCTTTTTGAGCAGCGGCACCTGGTCGCTGTTCGGCACGGAGCTGGCCGAGCCCATCGTGAACGAAAAAACGCTGGGCATCAACATCACCAACGAGGGCGGCTACGGCGATTCCACCGGCTTCCTCAAAAACATCATCGGGCTGTGGCTCATTCAGGAAAGCCGCCGCCAGTTTGCGCGCGAGGGCACGCAGTACAGCTATGCCGAACTTGAAAAACTGGCGCTGGCCGCCGAGCCCTTCGCCTGCTTCATCGACCCCGACGCCCCGGAATTTGTGCCGCACGGCGATATTCCCGGCCGCGTGAAGGAATACTGCCGCCGGACCGGCCAGTACGTGCCGGAAACGGTGGGCGAGATCATGCGCTGCATCTATGAGAGTCTGGCGATGAAATACCGCCTGACCTTTGAAAAGCTGCGCGACTGCACCGAACGCGATTATGAGGTCATCCACGTCATCGGCGGCGGCACGAAGGACACCCTGCTGTGCCGCTTAACGGCCAACGCCTGCGCGCGCAAGGTCGTGGCCGGTCCCATCGAGGCGACCGTGCTGGGCAACATCGCCGTGCAGCTGCTGGCAAGCGGCGACATCAAAAGCATTGAGGAGGCCCGCCGCATCGTAGCCGCGAGCGAGGGCACCAAAGAGTACCTGCCAGAGGACACGGAAACCTGGGCGGAGCATTACAAACGCTTTTTGCAGGTCACGCAATAAACAGTCGAAAAGCTCGGCATGAGCTTCCCAATAATCTATCATATCAAAGGAGATAATCAGAATGTCAAACGCAAAAATCGGCATCAGACCCATCATCGACGGCCGCTGGGGCGGCGTGCGCGAAAGTCTGGAAGCGCAGACCATGTCGCTGGCCAACGCAGCCAAGCAGCTCATTGAAGAAAACGTGTTTTACGCCGACGGCACCCCGGCGCAGTGCGTGATCTCGCCCTGCACCATCGGCGGCGGCGCGGAAGCCGCCAAGTGCGCTGAATATTTCGCCACGCAGAACGTGTGCGCCACGCTTTCCGTTACACCCTGCTGGTGCTACGGCAGCGAGACCATGGACCTTGACCCCACCACCATCAAAGCCATCTGGGGCTTCAACGGCACGGAGCGCCCGGGCGCCGTTTACCTGGCAGCCGCCCTCGCCGCTCACGCGCAGAGAGGTCTGCCCGCCTTTTCCATCTACGGCCACGACGTGCAGGACGCGGATGACAAGACCGTGCCCGACGACGTGAAAGAAAAGATCCTTCGCTTCGCCCGCTGCGCCGTTGCGGTCGGCCAGATGAAGGGCAAGAGCTACGTCAACATCGGCGCTGTCGCCATGGGCATCGGCGGCTCCTGCTGCGACCCGTCCGTGCTGCAGCATTATTTCGGCATCCGCCCCGAATGGGTGGATATGTGCGAAGTCACCCGCCGCGTCGAGCTCGAGATCTATGACAAAGACGAATACGAAAAAGCCCTCGCCTGGGTCAAATCGCACTGCCCCGAAGGCTTTGACAAAAACGCGAAGCCCTCGTCCAAAGAGCGCAAGGATTGGGAATGGGAATTCGTCACCAAGATGACCCTCATCATCCGCGACATCATGCTCGGCAACCCGAAGCTCGACGACGTGGTGCCCTCCGAAGCTGTTCAGGGCAAAAACGGCGCGCTGACCACCGGCTGGCACGAAGAAGCGCTGGGCAAGAACGCCATTCTCGGCGGCTTCCAGGGTCAGCGGCAGTGGACGGATTTCATGCCCAACTGCGACTTCACCGAAGCCATGCTCAACACCAGCTTTGACTGGAACGGCAAGCGTCAGCCCATCACCTTCGCCACCGAAAACGACGGTCTGAACGGCATGGCCATGCTTGTGGGCAAGCTGCTCACCGGCACGGCAAGCATTTTCGCTGACGTGCGCACCTACTGGAGCCCCGACGCGGTCAAGCGCGTGACCGGCTGGACGCCCACGGGCAAAGCCGCCAACGGCTTCATCCACCTGATCAACTCCGGCGCGGCCGCGCTCGACGGCACCGGCGTCAGCAAGGATGAAAACGGCAACAACCTCATCAAACAGTGGTGGAAGGTCACCGACGAAGACATCGACGCCATGCTCAAGGCCACCGATTGGTGCCAGGCCGATCTGGGCTATTTCAGAGGAGGCGGCTACTCCTCCCACTTCAAGACCATGGCCGAAATGCCTGTGACCATGATCCGCTTCAACATCATCGAAGGCCTCGGCCCGGTGCTGCAGCTTGCCGAAGGCTACACCGTGACCCTGCCGGATGAAGTGCACAAGACCATTGACATGCGCACCGACCCGACCTGGCCGACCACGTGGTTTGCCCCGCGCATCGGCGACAACGAAGCGTTCAAGGATGTGTACTCCGTCATGGCCAACTGGGGTGCCAACCACGGTTCCCTCACCTACGGCCACATCGGCAAGGACCTCATCACGCTGGCCTCCATGCTCCGCATTCCCGTGGCGCTGCACAACGTGCCCGACTGCGACATCTACCGCCCGCACACCTGGGGCGCGTTCGGCACCAAGGACCTTGAGGGCGCGGATTACAGAGCCTGCAAGACCTACGGCCCGATGTATAAATAAGCCTTTCAAAACCAACCATAAAGGAGTCATGCCCGATGATTTGGGAAAAACTGCTTGACGGCGCTTTGCGCAACTGGGAATTTCTGGTTCGCATCATCATTGCCTGCCTTTGCGGCGGCCTGATCGGTGTGGAGCGAAGCCACCGCCAAAAAGAGGCCGGAATTCGCACACACATTATTTTAGCGCTGGCGGCCGCCCTGATCATGGTCATTTCAAAATACGGCTTTGCTGACTTGACGACCGCCGATGGCATCATGTTCAACGGAACCCGCGGAGCAGACCCGGCGCGTATTGCGGCACAGGTTGTCAGCGGTATTTCGTTTCTCGGCGCGGGCGTGATCTTCGTGCGCGGCGGCTCCATCAAGGGGCTGACCACGGCCGCCGGCATCTGGGCGACCGCCGGGATCGGGCTGGCCATCGGCGCAGGGCTGTACGTCATCGGCATCTCCTCCACGCTGCTGCTTATCCTCATTCAGGTGCTGCTGCACAAGTTCGTGCCGTTTTCCGAAGCGATGGAGACCAACGAGATCCAGCTCAAGCTCAACGATGAGTCGAAGGCGCTCACACACGTGACCGAGCAGCTTTCCGAACACGGCATTCTGGTCAACGGCATCAAGATGAAAAAGAACGACGACGAAACCGTGACCGTTCACTTAACGGTTCGCATCGCCAAGGCCGCGTCGCTGGAATCCATGCTCGAGCTCATCAACAGCAACCCCGAGATCCAGGAATTCACGCTGGAAACATAAACCAAGCCATTTTGTTAAAAAGCCCCTCCGGAGGAAACGCTTCGGAGGGGCTTTTCTGCCGGTTTCTTTCCGCATTGACCTTGACAGCAGCGGTTATTCCAATATATAATATAAGATGGATTTTTATAAGGAACGGAGCACACAGCATGAAACTCAACGCGAACTTTATCACCCGCACCGTGGAGGGCACTCAGGTGATCGTGCCCATCGGCGACAGCGGCTTCAACGGCATCATCACCGGCAACGAGACGGCCGGGTTCATTGTGAACCTGCTCAAGCAGGACACGACGGAAGAACAGATCGTTGACGCGATGGCCGCGGAATACGACGCGCCGCGCGAGGTGCTGCAAAGCGACGTGCGGGAGCTTTTGAACAAGCTGCGCGGCATCGGCGCGCTGGATGAATAAGAAAAGCCTTGCCTTTGTTTTCCGAAACATGGTATAATAAGCAGAACGATATGAAACAACTTTGAGCAGCGAAAGCGGAAAGGAATTTAACATGAAGGTTGTCATTCTGGCCGGCGGCTTCGGCACGAGGATCAGCGAAGAAAGCCATCTCAGACCCAAACCCATGATCGAAATCGGCGGTATGCCGATCCTTTGGCATATCATGAAATCATATTCACACTACGGCTACAACGAATTTGTGATCTGCTGCGGCTACATGCAGCACACCATCAAGGAATTTTTTGCAGACTATTTCCTGCACCGCAGCGACGTGACCTTTGATTTCGGCAAAAACGGTGAAATGACGGTACATGATAATTTCTCCGAGCCGTGGAAGGTGACGCTCGTTGACACCGGGCTGAACACCATGCCCGGCGGCCGCATCAAGCGCGTGCAGAAATACATCGGCGATGAACCGTTCATGCTCACCTACGGCGACGGCGTGTCCGACATCGACATCAACAAGCTCGTCGAATATCACAAGGCCGGCGGCCGCATGGCGACGCTTTCCGCCATCCGCCTGAGCGCGCGCTTCGGCGTGCTCGACATTGACGAAAACAACGGCGTGCGCGAATTCCGCGAAAAGACCGCGCAGGACGGCAGCTTCATCAACGGCGGCTTTATGGTATTGGAGCCGGAGATTTTCGATTTGATTGAGGGCGACAGCACCGTATTTGAAAAATTCCCGCTGGAAGAGGCCGCCCGCCGCAATCAGCTCGGTGCCTACAAGCATTACGGCTTCTGGCAGTGCATGGATACGCTGCGCGACAAGCAGCTGCTCGAAAAGCTGTGGGCCGAAGGCACCGCCCCCTGGAAATGCTGGAAATGATCAAGGAGAACGTCATGCTGGATCTGTCATTCTACAAGGGCAAGCGCGTGTTCCTGACCGGTCACACCGGCTTCAAGGGCGCCTGGCTGAGCCGTATTTTAGTCAACGCGGGCGCACAGGTGACGGGCTATTCGCTTGAACCGCCCACGCAGCCGAACCTGTTCGAGCTGGCCGGGCTGGAGGGAAACATGACCTCGGTCATTGCCGACGTGCGCGATTACCCCGCCATGCTCGCCGCCTTCCAAAAGGCCGAGCCCGAGATCGTGCTGCATTTAGCGGCGCAGCCGATCGTGCTGACCTCTTACGAACAGCCGCAGTACACCTATGAAACCAACGTGATGGGCACGGTCAACCTGCTGGAATGCGTGCGAGTGACCGGCGGAGTGAAGTCGGTGCTCAACGTCACCACCGACAAGGTGTATGAAAACAACGAATGGTGCTGGGGCTACCGCGAAAACGAGCCGCTCGACGGCTTCGACCCGTATTCCAACTCCAAATCCTGCTCGGAGCTTGTCACGCACAGCTACAAGCGCTCGTTCTTCGACAACAGCGGCGTTGCGGTTTCGACCGCCCGCGCCGGCAACGTCATCGGCGGCGGCGACTTTGCCGACAACCGCATCATCCCCGATTGCGTGCGCGCCGCGATGGCGGGCAAGCCCATCGTGCTGCGCAACCCCAACTCCATCCGCCCCTATCAGCACGTGCTCGACCCGCTTTACGCCTACCTGATGATCGCCGCCGCGCAGTTTGACAACATGGCGGCCGCCGGGTATTACAACGTCGGCCCGAACGAGAGCGACTGCCTCACCACCGGCCGTCTGGCCGAGATCTTCTGCGAAACATGGGGCGACGGGCTGACCTATGAGTGTTTGAAAAAAGACGGTCCGCACGAAGCGAACTTCCTGAAGCTCGACTGCGCCAAGCTGAAGGCCGCTTTCGGCTGGAAGCCCCGCTGGAGCGCGCAGACCGCCGTGGAAAAAACCGTGGAATGGACGAAGGTCTTTGCCGCGGGCGGCGACACAGCCGCGAAAATGGACGAACAGATCCATGATTTTTTCGGAAAAGAGAATTGAACGATGAAAAGTGAAAAAGAAGCCAGAGAAGAAATATTGAAGGCGGTCGCGGATTATTGCGACGCCTACCACAACCAAAAGCCGCCCTTTAAGCCGGGTCAGCGCATCTCCTATGCTTCGCGTGTGTACGATTCCGCCGAAATGGTGAATTTAGTCGACAGCGCGCTGGAATTCTGGCTGACCGCCGGGCGCTACACCGACAAGTTTGAAAAAGGACTCGCCGACTACCTCGGCGTGAAATACTGCGCACTGGTCAATTCCGGCTCAAGCGCCAACCTGCTCGCGTTCATGACGCTCACCTCCCCCCTGCTGGGCGAACGCGCCGTGAAGCCGGGCGACGAGGTCATCACCGTCGCCGCCGGGTTCCCGACCACGGTCACGCCGATCATCCAGTACGGCGCCGTGCCCGTGTTTGTGGACGTGACCATTCCCCAGTATAACATCGACGTGGACGAACTGGAAAAGGCCGTGAGCGACAAAACCAAGGCCGTCATGCTCGCGCACACGCTGGGCAATCCGTTCGACATCAAAGCCGTCAAGGCGTTCTGTGACAAGCACGGCCTCTGGCTCATTGAGGACAACTGCGACGCGCTCGGTTCCCGCTACACGCTCGACGGGCAGGAAGGCTTCACCGGCACGTTCGGCGACCTGGGCACCTCCAGCTTCTACCCGCCGCACCACATGACCATGGGCGAGGGCGGCGCGGTCTACACCAACGACCCGCTCCTGTCCAGAATCATGCGCTCCCTGCGCGACTGGGGGCGCGACTGCGTGTGCGCCTCGGGGCAGGATAACCTGTGCGGTCATCGGTTCGACCGTCAATACGGCGAGCTGCCCTTCGGGTACGACCACAAATACGTGTATTCCCACTTCGGCTACAACCTCAAGGCCACCGACCTGCAGGCGGCCGTGGGCTGCGCCCAGCTTGAAAAATTCCCCGGCTTCGTCGAAAAGCGCCGTCACAACTTTGACCGGCTGCGTGCCGCACTCGCAAGCGTGTCGGACAAGCTGATCCTGCCCGAAGCGTGCGAAAACAGCCACCCGAGCTGGTTCGGGTTTTTGATGACCTGCGCCGAAACGACCGACCGCAAAAAGGTGGTGCCGTACATTGAATCACACGGCGTGCAGACCCGCATGCTGTTTGCCGGCAACCTGACCAAGCATCCGTGCTTTGATGAAATGCGCGAGACTGGCCGGGGCTACCGCATCGTGGGCGACCTGACCAACACCGACCGCATCATGAACGATACGTTCTGGGTCGGCGTTTATCCGGGCATGACCGATGAAATGATCGACTACATGGCCAAAACCATCATCGAAGCTGTTTCACAGGAGTAAGAACCATGGCAGACAAAAAAACGCTTTCCGTGATGATTCCCTGCTATAACGAGGAAGAAAACGTGCGCGCCATCTACGAGGCGGTTCGGCAGCAATTTGTGGAAAACCTGCCGCAGTATGATTACGAGATCCTGTTCATCGACAACAAGTCGCAGGATCAGACGCGCGACATCATCCGCCGTATCTGCAGCGAAGATAAAAACGTGAAAGCCATTTTCAACTGCCGCAATTTCGGGCAGTTCAACAGCCCCTATTACGCCATTACGCAGACCAGCGGCGAATGCTGCATTACGCTGTGCGCCGATTTTCAGGACCCGCCCGAGCTGATCCCGCAGTTTGTGAAGGAATGGGAAAACGGCTACAAGCTGGTCATCGGCGTGAAAACCAAATCGAAAGAAAGCAAGATCATGTACGCGCTGCGTTCGCTGTATTACAAGGCGATCAAAAAAATGAGCGACGTGCAGCAGATCGAGCATTTCACCGGCTTCGGGCTTTACGACAAGAG
>CAMJHI010000071.1 GCA_946405475.1 uncultured Clostridia bacterium | reverse complement strand
CCTGCTGAAGTTTTCTTTGAAAACTCTGTTGCATTTGCTTGACAATCTACCGTGGTGAGCGAATGCGAACCGGAGGGAGTTATCCACCGTAAACGGCATGTTTTTGACGGAACTCCCTCAGTCGCCTGCGGCGACAGCTCCCTCTTGGAGGGAGCCGAATTGTCCTCCCTCAAAGAGGGAGCCTGAAAAATGCCAAACGCATCATTCAATCGTGATCACGTCGCCCGGCTGCGTTTCGATGTCGATGCGGCTGCCCGCAACGTGTTCCGTCTTGCCCTGATAAGTCACGGTCAGGCCGCTTTTCGGCATCTGGATGTGCGCCATGCCGCCGATCTCGCTGAATATTTTTGTCGGGCCGATTTTGCCGTTCCTGATTGCGGACGAAACCAGAAACGCGCCGTCCGCCCGCAGGTTTTCAAATTTTGCGTCAAGGCTGTTATCCCAGCAGGGGAACAGGCGGATCAGCCCCTGATGGCTCTGCAGCGCCATTTCGTTGAACAGGTTCGCCGGAATGGGGCAATCCTCCAGGCAGCCGCCGCCGAACAGGTAGAGGAAATTCTCCTGCCGGTTGCTTTGGTTGAGTTCGCGCAGCTTTTTGGTCAGCAGCTTCGGGTCGACGCCCAGCCGCGCCCCCATGGTGAAAAACGACGAAACGGCGTTGTCATCCTTGAAGCAGACACGCTCCTTCATTTTGTAGGTCGCGCGGGCGATTTTCAATTCTTCTTCCGGCGAGGACAGCCCCACGCAGCCGAAGGGGTACACGTGCTGCAGCCCCACGTCGCCGTTGCCGTTCCAGCGCTGCCCCTTTTCGGTGTAGCGGTAAACGCGCCGTCCGAAGCGGATGCAGGTGGCAAAGGGCGAGAGCCTGTCGAGCATATCCCGCCACTGCTTCTGCTTGTCTTCGTCCACGCCCAGCGCCTTGGCCATGTCGATGGCGGCGGCGAGCCCGAGCCGCAGCGCGCCGAGGGTGACGGTGTTGTTTTTGTCGTTGATGTATCGTTTGTATTTCTTCGGGTCGAAATCCTCTTTGTAATACGGCACCTCGTGCGCCGCGTCGCGCCCGACGGAAAACCTTCCGTCTTCCTCTGTCGCGTAATCCTCAAAAAACGCCAGCGCCTTTTTCAAATACGGGTAGGCGTGCTCGCGCGCGTACTGCAAATCCCGCGTCGCCTTCCAGCGAAAGATCGGAATGTTCGTCGGGTGGATGCCGTTGCTCTTCTGCCCCAGAAACAGCCGCTCGAACCAGCGCTTGTTCTTTTTGTCCAGCTCTGTGCAAAGCCCCTTGGGCGCGATGCCCACGGGGAACAGCACGCCGCCGCAGCCCCACCGTTTGGCAAAGTCCGCGCCTTTTTCGTAAAACTCCTCCAGCGGCGCCATGTAGCAGTCGGTCAGCTCCACGTGGTTGGAGGAGCAGGCGGCGTAAAACGGCGCCTGAAAGTTGTAATTCAAGTGGTAGTCGTTGTGCCACGACGGGTTTTCCACCGTGATAAAATTACCGAAAATGCCGGGCGGGAATTTTTTGTTGCCCGCGCACACGGCGAGAAAGTATTGCGCGGCGTACCAGCCCAGCTCAAAATCCTCATCGCTGATTGCAAACGAGGATCGGCTCCAGAAATCCGCCCACGCCCTGTCGTGCTCGGTCAGAAGCCGTTCGATGCGCGCTTCGTCCGCCGTCAGAACGGTCTGTTCCACGGTTTCCTGCGGCTTGTCACCGTCGTGGTTGGTGGCGGCGAAGCAATAGAGCGTGTTTGCGTCGATCTGTTTCAGCCCGGCGAAAATATGCGTTTCATAAGCGCATTCTTCCCCGTCGAAGCTGCGCCAGATGAACCGGCCGCCGTCCTTGTCATAGGCGCCCTTGCGCCCGCTCGTTTCGCCCTCGAACACGTGCAGCACGGGGGCGATCGGCACATTGCCGACGTTTCGGATCACGACGGCGTTTTCGGTCTTGCACACCGTCACGGTCAGGCGGCAGGCGCGGTCGTTTTGCACGAAGGCGCAGCGCACCTCGCCCCGGTCCATGTCGACCTGTGCGTGATAACGGTCATACAGCGCCGGGTCGACGGCTACGTCGATCCAGCCCAGCGGCTTCATGCCGCTTGCGTCAATGCCTTCCGCGCCGTACCAAAGGTCGCTCTTGGCCAGATACAGCCGCAGCCCGTCGGGCGCGTTGCCTAAAATCACGGCCAGATCGCCGTTGCCGGTGATCGCGCCGTCGGGGGTGGATTGTCTGCCGCTGGTCTGCGGCTTGTTGTGAAGGGTGATGATGTGTTTCATGTTGTTCACCTGTGAAAAAACTCCTTGCCGGGGCAAAGAGTTTTGATTATTTTATGCTTTGAATTTTTCCTGCATTTCGGCTGCCCTGCCGCAGGAAAGCCGCCCCTCGGGGCAGACGCCCGTGGCGTAGCAGGTGGGGCCGTAGTGACGGAAAATGTCGAACGCCTCGCGCCGCAGCAGGGTGAGCATTTCGTTGGCGTAAAGCTGAATTTCCCACTGCGCTCTCGTGCAGCTTCTCAGCTTCATGAACAGCAGCAGCTCGCGCCCGTTCATGGTGGAAACCAGGTCGATGGTGTTGCCGCTGAGCAGCAGGTAGGGCAGCGCCTTGATTTCGCCCAGCGCCTTGAACTGCCGGAACATGCGGATGTTGTGCTCAAAGGCGTTGACGTAGGTCTGCAGCATTTCGGAATCGGTCTTGACGCTTTCGGGAATGATGTAGTTTTTGCGGTCGACCGTGTTCAGGTCGGGTACCAGCAGCGAATGCATGCGGTGACGCGCAAAGTGGGTGAGGGTGGAAAGCGACACGTTGTTGAGCGCAAAGGTGTAGCTGATGCTTTCCAGCGCGCGCGGGCGGGTCGAAGCCAGCACCGCCTTGATGACCTTTTCGGAAACGGCGGGATCGGAAACCGCTTTTTTGATCTGCTCGGCGGTGAAGCGGTTTTGTTCGAGCAGGGCGGCGGTGACCACGAGCTGTTCGGCGTTTTCGGTTTTGCCGAGCAGCTGCACCAACTGTTTTTGCTTCGGCTTTTCGCCGTCGTCGGGCAAAAAGCTCAGGTCGATGCGGTCGCTTCTTTTGGGCTTGCGCTCCTCAAAGCCGGTGAGCAGCCCGGGGGCAACCTCTTCGGCCTGTGCTTTGAGCGAAAGCCCCAGCGCGTAGATCTCCGGCAGCTCTCTGCCGCGCCCGTAGAGCATGGCCTTGAGCACGTGCAGCAGTTCACGCCCGTTGAGCGAGCAGAAAAAGTTGCTCAAAAAGCAGTAGGGCAGCACGAAACGCGCGTCCTCTTTGGGCACGCCGCCGCCGATGAGCCTGCCGTAGGCGTCAAACAGCCAGCGGATGTGCGCGTCGTAAAGCGCTTTGTTTTCCGGGTTTTTGAACGCGGGGGTGTAGTAGCCCGCGTCGGAAAAATCGACGTAGCGGCGGGATTTGACCGTGAAGGAGGCGAGGCGGAACTCGATCATGAACTGCTCCACCTGCACCGAAACGTCGTTGAAGGCCAGATTGAAAAAGATATGCTCCACGGTGGAATTGTGGCCGGAGCGCGTGACCTTGTCGATCAGGCTGGCGTTTTTCGCCGCGTCCTGCGACTTTTCCCAGATGCCGAGCGCGTTGCCCGACTGGGTGGAAATGCGGCCGCCCGCGGCGCACATTTTTTCGCCGCAGTCGCTGAGCCCGAGAATATAAACGCCTGGTTTGTCCATTTGTCATGACCTCCCGTGAAGCAATCAAAATCAAAGCTTTTCCTTATCATATAATACTTTTTAAGCCGTGTCAATTCCTTTGCGAAAACGCAAGCCTTGACTTTTTTAACAATTTACGGTAACATGATGGTTAATAATGCTTCGACAAAGAAAGGAAATGAAAATGAAAAAAGTTCTTTCCGTTTTGCTGCTTGTCACCGTGCTGCTGTCCTCGTTCCCCGTGGCGGCTTTCGCGGCCGACAAGGTCTGCAACTGTGATCAGGCGCCCATCATTTTTGTGCGCGGCCGCCGGGAGCTGGTGGTCGATCAGAGCCGCCCCGAAACCGATGAAACCAACTATCACGTGCCGCGCACGGATAATCTGGATATCCCGAACCTCATTATGAGGATCGTGCCGCTGTACTGCTTCAATTACCTCATCCGCGATTTTTCCATGTTCAAAAAGCGCACGTGCGATCTGCTGGACGAAGTGTTCGGCGAATTTTGTCTGGACAAAAACGGCGAGGTCACCAACAACTCCGGCCTGCCGCCTCACGTTCGCTGGCGCGATATCCACTGGGGCGACGTGCACAACAAGCTGGGTACGGTCGCAACGCCCGAGCAGGCGTCCGCCGCCATCGCCCGTTACAACTACAACTACGACTGCCGTCTCGATCCGGTGGAAACGGCGGACGATCTGAAGGATTACATCGACACGATCAAGCGCATCACCGGCCACCAGAAGGTCAAGATCCTCGCCCGCTGCGAGGGCAACATCATCCTCATGGCGTATTTTGCCAAGTACGGCTGGGACGACGTGCAGCAGGTCATCTGCTACAATTCCGTCGCGCGCGGCACGGCGGTGACCGATTCGCTCTTCACCGGCTATCTGGCGCTCGACGCGCAGGGCACCGATTACATCGCCGATCAGGTGCTTGACGACGATCCGGCCCTCCGCCTTGTCAAAGACGTGGTCGATTACGTCAAGGTCACCCGTTTTCTCGACGTGCTGTTCCGTTACTACAACAAGACCCTGCCGCGCGTGAGCAGAGAGATCCTGCCCGACGCTCTGCTGCATTCCTACGGCAGCACCCCGGGCTACTGGGCGATGGTCTCGCCCGAACGCTATGAAGAGGCGAGAAACTTCGTCTTTGCCGGGCGTGAGCAGGAATATGCCGGTCTGATCGCCAAGCTCGACCGCTACCATGAGCAGGTCGCCGTCAAAATCGACGATATGCTGCGGCAGATGAAGGCGGACGGCGTTCCCGTTTCCTTCATCACGAAGTACGGCTGCCAGCTTTACCCGGTCACCGACGACGTCACCCGTCAGAGCGACACCGTGGTGTCGCTGGCGCAGCAGGCGCCGGGCGTCACGTCGGCGCCCATCGGCGAAACCTTCAGCGAACAGTATCTGACGGAGCAGGAGCGGCTGGGCAATTCTGATTATGTTTCGGGCGACCGCAGCGTCAACGCCGCGACCTGCCTGTATCCGGACACCACCTGGTTCATCCGCGACATCATTCACACCACCTATCCGCCGGCGATCGATGAGCTGATCTACCGCATCTTTGAAAGCAACGGCGCCATGACGGTGTTCAACAACGAAAAATTCCCGCAGTTCATGCAGTATAACGAAGAAGGCTGCGCCAAGGGCAAGGGCGTCATTGAGCCGCTGACCGAGCAGGGCACGGCGAAAACGATCCATCAATACTCCTATTTCACCATCGTGCGCAACCTGTTCGTGCATTTCTTCCAGCTCTTCTCCAAATAAGCTTCGTTTCCGATTGGATCAGTCTGCTTCAGGCAGCCCGGGCATATGCTTCGGGCTGCTTGACTTTTTTTGTCGATTGATGTACAATTACAAAAATATCGAAAAGTGCGGCTGCTTTTGCCGCGAAAAAGAGGATGAAATGAAAAAGATCGTTTCTGTTTTGCTGTTGTTTGGCCTGCTGCTTTCGTCCATGCCGCTGTCTGCTCTGGCGGCCGGCGGCTGCACCTGCGGCCACACGCCCATCATTTACGTGCGCGGCCGGTCGGATATCGTGGCCGACAAAAGCCGTCCCGTCAACGCCGAAACGAACCCCGCTCTGCCCGACACCAAGAGCATCGACGCGGTGGAGCTGATCAAGCAGGTCGTCCCGCTGTACTGCATGAATTACCTGAAAAACGATTTTTCCGAGTTCACGCAGTTCGTCTGCGATTGGGCGGACGATATGTTCGGCGAATTCCGGCCGGATAACAGCGGCAATATCGTCAACAATTCCGGCATCGTCAAAGCGCTTCGCTGGCGCGAGAATCGTTTGACCGACAAGCATAAGCCCGGCAGCGCCGTGACCACGCCGCAGCAGGCCTCCGCCGAGCTTTATAAATATGATTTTCACTATGATTACCGTCTTGATCCGCTCGACACGGCGGACGATCTGCGCGACTACGTCGAAGCGGTCAAGGCCGTGACCGGCCACGACAAGGTGAAATTCATTTCCCGCTGCAACGGCTGCATCGTTCTGCTGTGCTACCTGAACCGATACGGGTGGGACGACGTGGAAAGCCTTGTGTTCTATAACTCCATCGCGCGCGGCACGGCGGCGACCGATTCCGTGTTCACCGGCCACATTCTGCTCGACGCGCAGGGCACCGATTATTTTGCGCAGCAGATGCTGGGCGACGAACCGGTTTATGCGCTGGTCAAGGATCTTGTCAGTCTGGCCAAGCTCACGCGCCTGCTCGATCTGCTGTTCGCTTACTACAACAAGACGCTGCCGCGCATCGGGCGGGAGGTTCTGCCCGAAGGGCTGCGGCACTCGCTGGCCACCTGTCCGGGCTTTTGGGCAATGGTCGCGGCCGATCATTACGACGCGGCGCGGGCGCTCGTTTTCGGCGGGCATGAGGCGGAATATGCTGAGCTGCTCGAAAAGATCGACCGCTATCACGAACAGGTCGGCAGCCGCATCGACGACATCCTTCTGCAGCTCAAAGCCGACGGCGTGCCCGTTTCGTTCATCACCAAATACGGCTTCCAGCTCTATCCCGTTACCGAGCAGGTCGACCGCCAGAGCGACACCATCGTCACCGTCGAGCAGCAGTCTCCCGGCACGACGAGCGCGCCCATGGGCCAAACGTTCAGCGAGGATTACCGGGAGGAACAGGAGCGGCTGGGCAATTCGGTCTATCTTTCGCCCGATCTGAGCATCAACGCCGCCACCGCCATGTTCCCCGACACCTCGTGGTACATCAAGGACCTGACGCACGATTATTTCCCCTCGAGCGTGGATATGCTGATCTACCGCTTCCTCACCGGCAACGGTGAAATGACGGTGTTCACCGATGAAGCCTTCCCGCAGTTTTTGCAGTATTCCGAAGAGGGCTGTGCGCCCAAAGCGGGTTTCCTTGTGCCGGTCACGGCGCAGGATACGCCCAACTCCGTCAGCTCCGACGGCTTTTTCTCCCTGCAGGTCGATCTGTTCCGGCAGTTGTTCCTGCTCATCAAACAAGCGATCTCATCCAATGACGAATAAAACGAAGCCTGAACGGTCAGCCGTCCGGGCTTTTTCTTTGTCTTTATAAGCCTTTCATCTGCTGCGGCGCGAAGCGCATGCTTACTCCCACTTTTCCCAGACCTCGGGCTGGTAGCCGACCGTGGCGGCTTTGCCGTTGCGCACGATCGGGGTCCTGAACAGCAACGGGTGCTCGAGCAGCGCTTCCTCTTTGGCTTCGCTGCTCGCCAGATACGCGATGTAAAGCTGTTCGTACAGCTTGGACGAGCTGTCGACCAGCGCGTCGAACCCGCCGACCGCTTTTTTTACGCTCTGGTATTCGCCCTTGCTCAGCCCCTTGCGGTTCAGGTCAATGAACTGGTAGGGGATGCGGCGCTCCTTGAACCAGCGCTCCGCTTTTTTGGTGTCAAAGCACTTGGCTTTGCCGAAAATCTGAATGTTCATGGCGTTTCCTCAGGGCTTTCTGACATCGAGAAAGGATGCAAGAAGCCGCATTTTCGACCCGAAGCTGTATGAAGATACCGCGAGGGGGAGAAAAGGCGGCTAATTTGCAACAGTTTTACGGCATGTGGATTATGTGCTTTTCTGATCCGGGACGCATGGTATATGCAAAGGCTCAAACAATGGAGTTGCAAATGTTCTTGCGCCTTTATCGAAGTCAGAATTACACTTCCTGGACCCAGCCGAAGGTGTCGGGAATGATGCCGTTCTGGATGCCAACGATGGTGTCGTACAGCTTCTGCGCGGTCGGGCCGATCTTGCCGTCGTTGATGATCAGCTTTTCGTCGCCCGTGAACAGCTCGCCGATGGGGGAGATGACGGCGGCGGTGCCGGTGCCGAAGGCTTCTTCGAGCTTGCCGTTATGCGCGGCGTCGATGATTTCCTGCAGCGCGAGCTTGCGTTCACTGACGTTGCAGCCCCAGGAGCGCAGCAGCTCCAGGCAGGACATTCTCGTGATGCCGCCCAGGATCGAGCCTTCCAGCGACGGGGTGACGATCTCGCCGTCGATCTTGAAGAACACGTTCATCGTGCCGACTTCTTCGACGTATTTTCTTTCCACGCCGTCCAGCCACAGCACCTGCGCGTAGCCCAGCTTGTTCGCGTCGTCCTGCGCCTTGAGCGAGGCGGAATAGTTGCCGCCCGTCTTGGTGAAGCCCATGCCGCCCTTGACCGCGCGGACGTAGTTGCGTTCCACGTAGATCTTGACCGGGTTGATGCCCTCTTTGTAATAGGAGCCGACGGGGGACATGATGACGATGAACATCAGGTGATGCGCCGGATGCACGCCCACGTGGGGATCCACGGCGATGATGAACGGGCGGATGTAAAGCGCGGTGTTGTCGCCTTCGGGGATCCAGTCCTCATCGATGGCCACGAGCTTTTTGATCGCGCCGACCATGAACTCCTCGTCGAACTGCGGAATGCACAGGCGTTCGTTGGACACGTTCAGGCGGGCCATGTTCTTTTCGGGGCGGAACAGAACAGCTTTGCCGGTCGCCTTGGAATGATAGGCCTTCATGCCTTCAAACACTTCCTGCGCATAGTGCAGGCACATGGCGGAGGGCTCGAGCGCCAGCGGGCCGTAGGGCACAATGCGGGGGTCGACCCAGCCCTTGCCGTCATAGTAGTCCATGATGAACATGTGGTCGGTGAAGTAGTTGCCGAAACCGAGCGAGGAAGAATCGGGCTTCGGTTTCTTTTCGGTGGTGAGTGTGACTTTGATTTCCTGCATGATCATATCTCCTTTACAGAATATTTTTTATAATCGCGTCTGTCATCTCCGCCGTGTTCAGCGGAGCAGCCGATGGATTAACGGACATATCGCAGGTGCGGCAGCCCTGCTCGATGGTGCGGTTCACAGCCGCTTCGATCGCCTGGGCGGCCTGTTCCTGTTTGAGGGAATAGCGCAGCAGCATGGCGGCGGAAAGCACGGTGGCAATGGGGTTGGCCTTGCCGGTGCCGGCAATGTCGGGGGCGGAACCGTGGATCGGCTCAAACAGCCCCGGGTTCGCCTGACCCAGCGAAGCCGAGGGCAGCAGCCCGATGGAGCCGGTGAGCTGCGACGCCTCGTCGGACAGAATGTCGCCGAACATGTTGCTTGTTACGATCACGTCAAACTGCGACGGGTCGCGGATGAGCTGCATGGCGGCGTTGTCCACGAACATGCTGCCGCACGTGATATCGGGGTTCTTCGCGGCATAGTCGTTGAAGATCTGCCGCCAGAGCACCGAGCTTTCCAGTACGTTCGCCTTGTCGACGCTGGTGATCTTTTTATTTCTCAGCCTCGCGCAGTCGAACGC
>CAMJHI010000070.1 GCA_946405475.1 uncultured Clostridia bacterium | reverse complement strand
AGCGCACGTTCGGGTGCGGAATGCGCGAAACCGACACCGCGTCAATGGGCAGCAGCGCCACCAGCCCGGCGCCGATGTCTGCAAATGCGCCGAAGCCCTCGGTGTGGGTCACGGTCGCGTCGATCACGTCGCCCGGGCGCAGGGCGGAAACGGCGCTGCGGTAGCAATCGCGCTGCACCTGCCGGCGGCTGAGCACGGCGGTCTGTTCGCCGTAAATGTCGGATTCAAAGCCGGTCACGTAAAACTGCACGGGCTTGTTCACGCGCGAGATCAGCGCGATGTCGCGCACCGAGCCGTCCTCGATGCCAAGCGCCCCCTCCTCCCGCGGGATGCGCCCGCGCATGGCGCCCAGATCCAGGTGCAGGTCGTGGTTGTTGTCGCACAGCAGCACGCGGGCTTCCAGAATGCGGCCGTGCGTGTAGGCCTGCATCAGGCCGCTTTTATCGCGCAGCAGCGCGAGGTTTTCCGGGGTGTCGATCAGTCGTCCTTCGGGGCAGAATCTGTTCATATGGCTGCGGCGCACAGGCGCCGGCTCCCTCCTTAAACGAAAAAGTGGAAATGGCTGCATAATGATATATATGCCGCGTTTTCCGTTCCATGCCGAAAAGAGGTTTTCCGCAAAGGCAAAAGTTGCTATTGTTGCGTCTTTATGGTATAATAACCAAATCGGAGTTGATTATCAGATGAACGTTCAGGTCGGCGACAAACTGCACATGAAAAAACAGCACCCCTGCGGTTCCGATTGCTTTGAGGTGCTGCGCATCGGGGCGGATTTCCGCCTGCGCTGCTGCGGCTGCGGGCATGAAATCATGGTTTCACGCGCGAAGATCGAGAAGAGTATCCGCCGCGTCGAATCACCGGAAAAGAAGGAGTAACCCCCATGCTTGAAAAATTAAAGCAAGTGGAAGAACGCTTTGAGGAGATCAACCGGCAGCTCTGCCGCCCGGAGGTCGTGTCCGACCTTGCCCTTTACCGAAAACTGATGCAGGAGCAAAAGCACCTCACGCCGGTGGTCGAAACGTTCCGCGCCTATCAGGCGGCCGAAAAAAGCAAAGCGGATTCACTTTCGCTGCTCGACGATCCGGCCGCCGACGAGGAACTGAGGGAGCTGGCGCAGGAGGAATGCGAGCTGGCCGGGGAGCAGATGCAGAAAAGCCTTGACGAGCTCAAAATCCTGCTTCTGCCGCGCGACCCGAACGACGACCGCAGCGTGATCGTGGAGATCCGCGGCGGCGCGGGCGGCGACGAGGCCACGCTCTTTGCCGCCGTGCTTTACCGCATGTATGCCATGTACGCACAGACCAAGGGCTGGAGCACCGAGATCCTCAACGCCAACGAGACCGAGGTGGGCGGCTTCAAGGAAGTCAGCTTTATGGTCAACGGCGACGGGGCGTATTCCCGCTTCAAGTTTGAAAGCGGCGTGCACCGCGTGCAGCGCGTGCCCGAAACCGAAAGTCAGGGGCGCATCCACACCTCCACCGTCACCGTGGCGGTGCTGCCCGAGGCCGAGGAGGTCGACGTGCAGATCAACCCGACCGATCTGCAGATCGACACCTTTCGTTCCAGCGGCGCGGGCGGTCAGCATATCAACAAAACGGAATCGGCCATCCGCATCACGCACGTCCCCACCGGCACGGTGGTGGAATGTCAGGATGAGCGGAGCCAGCATAAAAACAAGGATAAGGCCATGAAGATCCTGCGTTCCCGCATTTTAGAGGCGGAACGTGAAAAGCAGGCGGGTGAAATCGCCGGGGAGCGCCGCGCTCAGGTGGGCACGGGCGACCGCAGCGAGCGCATCCGCACCTATAACTACCCGCAGGGGCGCGTGAGCGATCACCGCATCGGGCTGACGCTCTACCGGCTGGAGGCCGTGCTCAACGGCGATCTGGATGAATTGATCGACGCGCTCATCACCGCCGACACGGCGGAAAAACTGAAAAGCAGCGGAGCCGAGGTGTAAACAGTGCCCGAAACGAAACGATTGAATTTTACTCCCGAGAATACGGAGTTGGCAGGAAAGATCCTGCGCGAGGGCGGGCTGGTCGCCATCCCGACCGAAACGGTCTACGGGCTGGCCGCCAACGCGTTCAACGGCGAGGCCTGCGCGCGCATTTTTGCCGCGAAGGGTCGTCCGTCCGACAATCCGCTCATCGTTCACATCGCGTCGCTCGATCAGTGGCCCGCGCTCGTGGCCGAGGTGCCCGAGGCGGCTGTCCGGCTGGCTGAGGCGTTCTGGCCGGGGCCGCTGTCGATCATTCTGCCGAAAAGCGACAAAATTCCCGATCAGGTCAGCGGCGGGCTGGACACCGTGGCGGTGCGCATGCCGTCCCATCCGGCGGCGGCCGCGGTCATCCGCGCGGCCGGTGTTCCGCTGGCGGCGCCCTCCGCGAATCTGTCCGGCAGCCCCAGTCCGACCACAGCGCAGCACGTTCTCCGCGATCTGCAGGGACGCATCGACGCCGTGCTCGACGGCGGTGCGTGCGAGGTGGGCGTGGAATCCACGGTGATCTCGCTGGCGGGCAAAACGCCGCGCGTGCTGCGTCCCGGCGGCATTTCGGTGGAACAGCTTCGCGCCGTGCTGGGCGAGGTGGAAGTGGACGAGGCGGTGCTGCATCAGCTGGCGCCCGGTCAGCAGGCCGTTTCCCCCGGCATGAAATACAAGCATTATTCCCCCAAAACACGGATTATAATAGTGAAGGGCAGCTTTGCCGCCTTTCAAAAGTTCGTCAGCAACAAAAAGGACTGCGCCGCGCTCTGCTTTGCCTGTGAAGGGGAACAGCTTGACATTCCCTTCATCGAGGTCGGGCGGGAGCATGACAGCCTGTCGCAGGCGCACCGGCTGTTCGACGCGCTGCGGCGCGTGGACGAGCTGGGCGTTTCCGTGGCTTACGCCCGCTGCCCGGATACCGACGGCGTGGGTCTGGCGGTGCTCAACCGCCTGCTGCGCGCCGCCGCCTTCACGGTGGTCGACCTCAACGGCGCGGCGGTCATCGGCCTGACCGGGCCGACCGGCGCGGGCAAGTCGACCGTGGCTGATATTCTGCAAAAAAAGCACGCGTTTGCGTGGATTGACGCCGATCAGACGGCGCGCAGCGTGACCGAAAAAGGGTCGCCCTTGCTGCCGGTGCTCGCGGAACATTTCGGCGCGGATATTTTAGACGAAGCCGGGGCGCTCATCCGTTCAAAGCTGGCGGCTCGCGCGTTCGCTTCCCCCGAAAAGACCGCCCTGCTCAATCAACTGACCCACCCGGCGGTGACGGAACGGATCTTCGCGCAGGTCGCCCGGCTTTCCGCGGCCGGAACGAAGGCGGTGCTGATCGACGCGGCGGCGCTGTATGAAAGCAAAATTGACAAGCTGTGCGCCTTTACAGCGGTGGTCACCGCGTCGGAGCCGGTGCGGCTCAGGCGCATCATGGCGCGCGACGGCCTTGACGAACCGGCGGCGCGGCTGCGCATGAAAGCGCAGCTTTCCGCCGAAGACTATGAAAAAAACGCCGACGTGATCGTGCGCAACGAGCCGCCCTTTGACGTCGAAACCGAAGCAGAAAAAATTTTTGAACGATATAAGGAGTTGACCGAGAATGAGTAAAAACGAAGAACTGCGCAAGGAACTGTGTTATGAACCGAAGCACGCGTGCGAGCTGATCGACGCCGCCGAAGTGAAAAAAGCGGATGACTTTGCCGAGGGCTACAAGGCCTTTATGAGTCAAAACAAAACCGAGCGCGAGATCGTCAGCTTTGTCTGCCGTCTGGCCGCCGAACGCGGCTTTATGCCGTTTGACAAAAAGGGCGTTTATGAGCCCGGCGATAAGGTGATCGTCAACAACCGCGGCAAGTCCGTCATTCTGGCGGTCATCGGCCGTCAGCCGGTGGAGCAGGGCGTGCGCATCGCCGCCGCTCACATCGATTCCCCCCGCCTTGATCTCAAGCCCAACCCGCTTTATGAAGATACGGAGCTGGCGCTGTTCAAAACGCATTATTACGGCGGCATCAAAAAGTATCAGTGGACGACTATCCCGCTGTCGCTGCACGGCGTGGTGATCAAAAAGGACGGCACGTCGCTGACGGTGAACATCGGCGAGGACGCGGGCGACCCGAAATTCGTCGTGACCGATCTTTTGCCGCATCTGGCGGGCGAGCAGATGAAGCGCACGCTGGCCGAAGGCGTCAAGGGCGAAGAACTCAACGTGCTTGTGGGCAGCCGCCCGTTTGCCGACGATGAAGGCAGCGAGCGCGTGAAGCTGAACATTCTGAACATTCTCCACGAAAAATACGGTCTGATCGAGGCTGATTTCCTCAGCGCGGAGCTGGAGGTCGTGCCCGCCTTCGGTGCGGACGATATCGGCTTTGACCGCAGTCTCATCGGCGCTTACGGTCACGATGACCGCGTGTGCGCCTATCCGTCGCTCATGGCGGTGCTCGACTGCGGCGAACCCGAATACACCGCCGTCACCGTGCTGACCGACAAGGAAGAGATCGGCTCCGAGGGCAACACGGGGCTGGCGTCCGATTATCTGTGCTATTTCCTCAGCGATCTGGCGCGGCTTCAGGGCTGCGCGGGGCGCGACGTCATGAGCAACAGCGAATGCCTGTCCGCCGACGTGAACGCGGCGTTTGACCCGACCTTCCCGAGCGTGATCGAAAAGCGCAACGCCTCTTACGCCAACCGCGGCATCGTCGTCACCAAATACACCGGCGCGCGCGGCAAGGGCGGCACGTCGGATGCTTCCGCCGAATTTATGGGGCGCGTGCGCCGCTTGTTTGATGAAAACGGCGTGGTGTGGCAGATCGGCGAGCTGGGCAAGGTGGACGAAGGCGGCGGCGGAACGGTCGCCCGTTTCGTGGCGTCGCATAACATCGACGTTGTCGACGTGGGCGTGCCGGTGTTGTCCATGCACGCGCCCTACGAAGTGATTGCCAAGCTCGATCTTTATATGGCGTACAAAGCCTTTTTGACGTTCTTTATCAAGTAAGAACACGCAAAATATTCGGAAGGAGGTGCGATCCCGAAGCCATGGCTGTTACGGAAACCGATCAGGAACGCGAAAAACGACTCAGAAAAAAAGCGATGAGCCTGCCGCTGCGTCCGGGCGTCTATCTGATGAAGGACAGAACGGGCGGCATCATCTACATCGGCAAAGCCAAGGCGTTGAAAAACCGCGTGAGCAGCTATTTCGGGTCGCACCGCAACCACCAGACGAAGGTCATCCGCATGGTGGAAAACGTGCAGGATTTCGATTATATCATCTGCGACAGCGAGTTTGAGGCGCTGGTGCTGGAATGCAGCCTCATCAAGCAGCACACGCCCAAATACAACATTCTGCTTAAAGACGACAAGGGCTATCACTACGTCAAGGTGACCCCGGGGCCGTGGTCAAAGATCGAAGCGTCGTTTCACACCGACGACCCGGCCGCGCAGTATTTCGGGCCTTACACCAGCTCCTTCGCCGTGAAGGAGACCGTGGAGGAAGTGCAGAAGATCTTTCTGCTGCCGCAATGCGGCAAAACCTTTCCTTGCGCGACCCGTCAGCGCCCCTGTCTGAACTATTTCATCAAGCAGTGCTCCGCGCCCTGCGCGGGCAAGATCAGTCTGGCGGATTATCAGCGCAACGTGGCGCAGGCGATCGACTTTTTGCGCGGCGGCAGCGCCGAAGCGCTGAAGACCATGCAGCGGCAGATGGAGCAGGCGGCGGAAAACCTCGATTTTGAGCGGGCGGCCGCTTTGCGCGACCGTATCCGCGCCATTACCCGTTTCAGTGAAAAGCAGAAGGTAGTCAGTGCCGACGTGCCGGAACAGGACGTGTTTGCGCTGGCCAAAACGCAGGAAAAAGCCTGCCTGGCTGTGCTGCGCTTTTTCAACGGGCGGCTGGTCGACAGCGAGCATTTCCTGATCGACGAGCCCGAGGATGAGGCGCAGGCGCGCCATGAGCTGATCCTCGGTTACTATTCCATGCGCGACCGCATCCCGCCCCGCGTTTCGTTCGATTATGAGCCGCAGGACGTTGAGCTGCTCTCCCGCTGGCTGAGCGAAAAGGCCGGGCGCAAGGTCGCCATCGTCGTGCCGCAGCGCGGCAATCAGAAAGAGCTGGTCGACATGTGCCGCTCCAACGCGGCGGAAAAGCTGGCTTTGAGTCTCGGCCGCCGGGGGCGTGAAACCGCGGCGCTGGACGAGCTGGCGCATCTGCTGGGTCTGTCCGCCCCGCCGGAATACATTGAATCTTACGATATTTCGCACACCGCCGGCACGGATAACGTGGCGGGCATGATCGTGTTTGAAAACGGGCATCCGCTCAAATCCGCCTATAAGCGTTTCAAAATCAAAGGGTTCGAGGGGCAGGATGACTGCGCCTCCATGGCGGAGGTGCTCGAGCGGCGGTTCCGCCATTATCTGGAGGAAAAAGACACGTCCTCCACGGGCTTTGCCCGCCTGCCCGATCTGATTTTGCTCGACGGCGCGCAGGCGCAGGTGAACGCCGTGCGCGCGGTGCTGCTGCGGCTGGGGATCAGCGTGCCCGTGTTCGGCATGGTCAAGGATTCCAGCCACCGCACCCGCGCCATCACGGGCGAGGGGGGCGAGATCGCCATCCATGCCAAGCGTTCGGCGTTCACGCTGGTGTCGAACATGCAGGAGGAAGTGCACCGCTTCGCCATTCAATATCACCGTCAGCGGCGCAGCAAGGGCATTTCCACCACGCTCACCGCGATCCCGGGCGTGGGCGAAAAACGGGCGGCGGCGCTGCTCAAGGCGTTCAAGTCCGTCAGAGCCGTGTCCGAGGCGAGTCCGGAACAGCTCAAGGCGGTCGCGGGCGTGGATGAACGCACCGCGCAGGCTATTTTTGCCCATTTTCACGGGGAATAAGGGATTTATCTTGACAAAACGACTGAAATCTATAATAATATAAGAATACCATGGGGTTTTGTCCCCATTACCCGTTATGATCGAAACAACAGAAAGGAAGCGATCCTGCGCGCGGCGGCCTGCTGCGCTGCGGTTCGCGGGACGAAGCGGATGAGAGTCATTACCGGCTCGGCAAGGGGGCGCACGCTGCTCACCCTTTCCGGCGACGATATCGTGCGGCCGACCACCGACCGCGTCAAAGAGGCCATGTTCAGCATCCTGCACTTTGAACTGGAGGGCAGGCGGGTGCTCGACTTGTTTGCCGGCAGCGGCCAGCTGGGCATTGAGGCGCTCAGCCGCGGCGCGGCAGCCTGCACCTTTGTCGACAAAGACAAGCAGGCGGTCACTGTCATGCAGAAAAATCTGGAGCACACCGGTCTGGCCGACCGCGCAAAGGTGCTGCACACCGATTCATTGGCGTTTTTGAAAATGACGCCGGAGGTGTTTGACATCGTGCTGCTCGACCCGCCCTATGCTTCCGGCTTGCTGGAGCAGGCGCTGGCGCTGCTCAACGGGCGCGTCGCGCCGGGCGGCGTGATCATGTGCGAGCTGCCGCTGGGCAAAGAGCTGCCCGAAACGGCGGCAGGGCTGACGCTGGCCCGCCGTTACAAATACGGCAAGACCGAGCTGGCCGTCTATCGAACGGAGGAAGAAGTATGAGAACAGCGATCTGTCCCGGCAGCTTTGATCCGATCACGCTGGGGCATTTAGACGTCATCCGCCGCACGGCGAAGCTGTTTGACCGTGTGATCGTGGTCGTCATGAAGAATTATTATAAAAAAGAAGGCGCCTTTACCCCGGCCGAACGGGTGGAGCTCATTCGCCGCTGCGTGGCCGATATCCCCGGCGTGGAGGTCGACGCCTACACCGGCCTGCTGGCCGATTACGCGGCGCAGAAGGGTGCCGTGGCGGTGGTCAAGGGGCTGCGCGCCGTGTCGGATTTTGAGGCGGAGTTTCAGCAGGCGCTGGCCAACAAAAAGCTCAACGAAGAGCTGGAGACCGTGTTTATCACGGCAAGCGCCGAAAACATGTTCCTTTCCTCCAGCGTTGTCAAGCAGATTTGCGAATACGGCGGCGACATTTCCAATTTTGTGCCTGAAGTCATTCGTGAAGATATCGAAAAAAGAATCAGAAAGGATGTTTAGTCATGTCTATGAATGTTGAAGATTATCTCGAAAAAATCGAAGATACGCTCGACAACGGTCGAAAAATCGCGTTCACGTCCCAGATCAGCGTTGATATCGAAGCGATCCGCACTTGTGTCGACGGCATCCGCGAAAGCATTCCGGAAGAGATCCGTCAGGCGCGCAACATCGTCAGCGACCGCAACCAGATCATCAGTGAGGCCAACGAAATTGCCGAGCAGACCGTGAATGAGGCCAACGCGCAGTCGCGCGACACCATCAACCGCGCCAACGAAAAGGCGAAGGAGCATATCCTCACCGCCGAGGAGCGCGCCAAGGCCGCCATCCGCGACGCGGAAGAAAAAGCCGCCGCCCTCAAGGCCGACGCCGAGGCGCAGGCGCGCCAGATGGTGGAAGAAAATGAAATCACCGCCCGAGCCAAGGCGCACGCCGAGGAGCTGATCCAGAAGGCGAAGAATCAGGCGGAGATCATCATCACCAACGCCAACGCCAACGCGACCGAAACCGTCGCCCGCGCCAACGCGCAGTCGGAAGAAGTCCGCGCCAGAGCGGCTCAGTGGTCGAGCGATATCTGCGCGTCCGCCGCGAATTTTGTGCAGCACGTGATCGGTTCGACCGAGCGTTCGCTGACCAACAGTCTGGCCAACGTGCGTCAGGCGAAGGAAAACATCAACAACGCCATCGGCAACAACGCGGGCGTGGCACAGGCGCAGAACAGGCAGCAGCCGTCCCAGCAGCCGCAGCAGCCTCCCAAGCAGTAATCAAAAGAGGTGCAGCCATTGAAAAGCAGGCAGATCCTTGCCGTTGCGCTTGCGGTGTTCCTTGTGGGGCTCGGCGTTGCGTTCGCCGCCACCTCCCGTCGCCCGATCCGCACGGCTCCCGCGGAATCGCAGACCGTCACGTCTGAACCGACAACGCCGCCCGTTCAGCGCACCACCTCGGTGAAAATGCTCGCCGTGGGCGACAACCTCATCCACAAGCCGATCTATCGGCAGGCGCAGGCGCGCACGAGCGACGGCAGCTATGACTTTACGCCGGTCTACGCCAATATGAAAGAAACGGTCCAGAGCGCGGACATCGCCGTGATCAATCAGGAAACGATGATGTCTAAGAGCCGCCCAGTCGCCACTTATCCGTGCTTCAACACGCCCACGGTCATGGCGAAAACGCTGGCCGACCTCGGCTTTGACGTGCTGACCATCGCCAACAACCACATGCTCGACACGCAAAGCGGCGGTCTGATCGAAACGCTCGATCTCATCAACGAAACGCCCGGGCTCATCGGCGTGGGCGCTTACCACAGCCGCGAGGAGTATACGCAGATCAAAACGCTCACGGTCAACGAGATCACGTTTGCATTTTTGTCCTACACCGAGCACACCAACGGCATCACCCTGCCCAAGGGCAAGGAAGATTACATCATCTACATGGATGAAAGCGACGACGTCAAGCTTCAGGTGC